>SCRB01000525.1 GCA_004299545.1 Rhizobiaceae bacterium | reverse complement strand
CGCGCATCGCTGCCGAAGCGGATTTCCTGGCCTTCGCGGAGAATCCGGCGCCAGACACCAAGCGGGACAGCGCCAGGTGCGATCTCGAGAGTCCCGCCGGGCACGGGCGTGGATTCGTTCGTCACGGTTTCTCTCCCTCAGCCCAATAGCAGCGCGTCGTCAGAGAGCTCTTCGCCCTGGTCGCGCCTGAAAAGGTCGAGCAATTCAGCGACCGTCAGCGCCGCGCGCCGTTCGCCGGACACATCGAAGATGATGCCGCCACGATGGAACATCACGGTACGGTCGCCGTAATGCAGCGCCTGTGCCATCGAGTGCGTCACCATGACAGAGGTGAGCTTCAGTTCGGCGACGATCCTGCGCGTCAGTTCCATGACGAACTCGGCCGTCTTCGGGTCGAGCGCCGCCGTATGCTCGTCAAGCAGCAGAACGCGCGTCTCGCCCGTTGTCGCCATGAGCAGGCTGACCGCCTGCCGCTGCCCGCCTGACAGCAGACCCACCTTGTCGTCGAGCCGGTTCTCCAGGTTGAGGCCGAGGAGCCTGACACGTTCGGCGGTCTTTTCACGGATCGACCGGTCGATGGCGAAGGCGAAGCCGCGCGGATGCGTGCGGCTGTGCGCGAGGGCGAAGTTCTCGAGGATCGTGAGATCCTCGCATGTGCCCATCTTCGGATCCTGGAAGACGCGCGAGATCAGCCGGGCGCGCCGATGGACCGGCCACGCCGTCACGTCCGATCCCGCGACCGCAACCGTACCGGACTCGGGCCTGACCAGCCCGGCAATGGTGTTGAGGAAGGTCGACTTTCCGGCACCGTTCGATCCGATGACGGTCAGGAACTGCCCGTCGGGAACCGACAGCGACACATCACGCAAGGCAACCGCCTGGAGCGGCGTGCCCTTGTTGAAAGTGACCCCGATATTCCTGGCTTCGATCATTTCGGTTTCCGCTTAAGGAGTCTGCCGAGGCCCAGGCGCGAAGACTGGCTCATCAGCGTCAGCACGACGAGGATCGCGGTGACGAGCTGAACGTCCGAGGCCTGCAGGCCGAGGAAATCGGCGTTGAGCGACAAGGCAACGGCGAAGCGGTAAAGCAGCGCCCCGAGCAGGCATGCGACTGTTGCCTGGCCGATCGTGCGGGTCGGGAAAAGGGAGATGCCGACAATCACCGACGCCAGCCCGACGATGATGATGCCGATGCCCATATAGGCGTCGGCGGCGCCGAAGGTCTGGGCGAAGAGCGCCCCGGCAAGCGCCGTCAAGGCGTTTGCCAGACCGATGCCGAACAGTTTCATACGGCCGACATTGATGCCGTTCGCCTCCGCCATCGCCGGATTGGCGCCCGCCGCGCGCATGCCGAGGCCGATGCCCGTATGCAGGAAGAAGTCGATGGCGAATTTGATGGCGAGCACCAGCACGAAGACGAGGATCGGGCTGAGCACGTAGGAGGGTAGGCTCCATCCGTCGAGACCCGAGAACACCGTCTCGGCACCGAGCAACGGCTTGTTCGGGCCGCCCATGATGCGCAGGTTGATCGAATAGAGCGCGATCGAGACCAGGATGCCGGCCAGGATATGTAGAATATTGAAGCGCACGTTGAGATAGGCCGTGACCCATCCCGCGGCGAAGCCGGCGAGCGCCGCGACCAGCGTCGCCACCCATGGGTTCCAGCCGAGGGCCACGATAACCGTCGCGACAACCGCAGCCCCGAGCGGAAAGCTGCCTTCGACCGTCAGGTCGGGAAAATCGAGGATTTTGAAAGTCAGGTACGCGCCGAGCGACACAAGGCCGAAGACCAGGCCGACCTCGACCGTTCCGAGAAGCTCATAGAGGGACATCAACTGTCGTACCTTCCGGGTTTCCCGGATGCGGGAGCAGAGGGGAAGACACGCGCCGGCGCTTCGCGGGGCCGGCGCGGGTGACGGTTACTTGATGATCTGGGCGGCGCGTGCCAGCACGTCCGGCGGTATGGTCACGCCCATCGCCGCGGCCGATTTCTCGTTCACCACGAGCAGCAGCTTCGCCATGTTCTTGTAGGCGATGATCGGCGCTATGTCGCCCGGCTTGCGGCCGTTCAGGATGTCGGCGACCATATGGCCCGCCAGCTTGCCGACCTCGATATAGTCGAGGCCGAGCGCAGCCACGGCGCCGCGCTTGACGCCGCTTGGCTCGCCGGTGAACACGGGGGTCCTGGTATCGCGGCCGATCTTGACGATCGATTCGAGCGCCTCCGTCACTGTCGTGTCGTTCGGCACATAGATCGCATCGACATTGCCGACCAGTTTGCGCGCCGCGGGAATCACTTCGTTGGTGGTCGGCGACGGCGCCGTGACCACCTCGATGCCGAGCGTCTCGCCGGCGTCGCGAACCCATTTCAACGCTGCAAGCGCGCTGTCGAGGCCTGGATTGTAGATGAAGCCGACCTTTTTCACGTTCGGCACCAACTCGCGGATCAACTTGAGCTGCTCCAAGACCGGCGGCTCGTCCGAAACGCCGGTAATGTTGGTGCCGGTCGGCGCGTATGCCTTGATCAGCCTCGCCTTGACCGGATCGGCCACGGTCGCGAAGACGATGGGTATGGTTTTCGTCGCCGTCGCGACGGCCTGCGAGGTCGCCGTCGTGATCGGCACGATCACATCCTCGCCTTCGCCGACGAATTTCCTCGCGATCTGCTGCTGGGTCGCCATGTTGCCGTTCGCCGTCTGGTAGTCGATCTCAAGATTCTTGCCGACAACGAAGCCCTTCTCCGCCAGGCCTTTGACCACGCCGTTCTTGGTATCGACCAGTTGCGGCACCTCGACGACCGTCGAGATCGCCACTTTCTTCATCTCGGCGGCATGCGCCGCCCCGGCTGCAAGCGCCACCATCGCGACGCCCAACAGAATCCCGCTTCCACGGCCAGCCCATTTCATACGACACCTCCCGGTTTATCCATTTCCCCCAATTCTCCCAAGGGCACTCGCCATTTTCCAATTTTGGCTCTTGCCATATTGTGAGCATATGGGCCACAATAGGAGCAATGAACAAGCCCGTTGTCAACGCAATTCCGGATGAGTACGCCGCCCCGGCCAATCAGGCCGGCGTCGGCCTGCTGAAAAAGGCGTTTCAAATCCTCGACCTTTTCACCGAGCAGAACCCGGGCTGGGCGCAGGCGGAACTGGTCCGCGAAACCGGGCTTCCGCGCTCCACGCTCGGCAGGCTGGTGCGGTTTCTGTGCATGCGCGGCTATCTTCTGGAACGGCACGGCCGCTATACGCTCGGCTTCGCCGCCATCGACCTCGGGAGACGCGCCCAACTCCAGTTCAACCTCGTCGATCTCTGCTACGACCTGTTGGAAGAGATCGCGCAGGCGACTGCCGAGACGGTGATCCTGACCGGCTATGACGAAGCGCATGCGCGTGTCGTCTGCCTGGCGCAGATTCCGAGCCGGCAAGGTGGGTTGCGCGTATTCGAGAATATCGGCAACGCCTACCCGCTGCATTCCGGCGCCACCGCCAAGGCGGTACTGGCTTATCTGCCCGAGCGGCAGGTAAACGCCGTGCTCGAAGACGAACTGGTATCCGTCAATCCGGCACGGACGATCAGTGCGGACCAATTGCGCGAGGATATAGAGGAGATCCGCAGGCAAGGATTCGTCGTCACCTATGAGGAGACCTATCCCGGTGTCGTCGGCATCGGCGTGGCTGTGCTGACGCCGCGCGGCGAGCCCCTCGGCTCGATCGCGATCGCCGCCCCCGTGCAGAGGATGAATGACGCTGTCATCGCCGAGGGTGCCGCGATCCTGATGGATATCGGGCAGCGCGTTGCGGCGCGCATTGCCGGCGGAGCGTGAAATGAGACGCGGGGTCCACGATGACAGGCGGCACTGAAATGCGAACGCGCGCATGGCTTTCCTCGGCTGCCGGCATGGATGGGTTGTCGCTGGCCGAAGTCGGTATCGCGGCC
>SCRB01000524.1 GCA_004299545.1 Rhizobiaceae bacterium | reverse complement strand
CGGATATACCGACGCGGCGCCACCGGCATCGTACCGCCCCGATGTCCAGAGAATATTGTGCGATGCACAAATGCCATGCGAAAAGCGCGGAACGGCCATGAACGTGCTTCATAGTACCCCGCAGGCCTATCGTAACGATTTGTTAGCAAATGGAATTTTCATCATGGTCAAGCGTGTGGCCTTGCCGATGTCGCTTTTCATATGCCCGGCTTCGCTTTTGCCGCTTACATATCCGAAAGCAATCCCTATATGCAGTGCATCAAACGGGCAGCCCTCGTCCAGACCACGCAGGCCGCTCCGTGTGAGGTTTTGCATGGAGATGTGTCATGAAACTCTTTAGCTTCCTGAAGTCCCGCCGCTCGTCTTCCAATCTGACGACGATTCTTGAGCGCCAGCGCCTTGGCCGTACGATGCCCGGCCAGACGGGCGCGCTCGCCGGCACGAAACTCGGCGTTTTCGTCGGCTGATCCTTCCTTTTCCGCATCGCTCGATCAGCGGCTGGTTTTGACCGATGGGCGCCGTTTTCGCCGCCCATCGGCATTCAGACGGAGAGATGTCGCAAATTTTACTGTGCGCCACGCGGCAATCCGTTGACAGCGAACGCTTTTCCTGTTGACGTTTTCCTGATCGCGACACGAGCTGTCAGCGGGCCGGCCTTTTCAGGGTCATAGCGTTGACTGCCAAGAACACGATAAAACGTTCGCTCGTTTTCTTCCTCGTCCCGGATTTCACCATGGTTGCGTTCGCGACCGCGCTGGAACCCCTTCGGATCGCCAACCGGATGCTCGGCTACGAAGCCTATCGCTGGCGTCTGGCCAGCGTGGACGGCAATCCCGTCCCGGCTTCGAACGGCGTCCTGTGTGCCGTCAATACGTCGCTTGACGAGGAGCGCCGCAAGATGGCCGGTTCGGACCGGCCGTCCATGCTGATCGTCTGCAGCGGCGTCAATGTCGAGCGCTATCACAACAAGACGGCCTTTGCCTGGTTGCGCGAGGAATATCATCGCGGCGTCGCCATCGGCGGCCTGTGTACGGGCGCCTATGTTCTGGCCGCCGCGGGCCTCCTGTCCGACAGGCGTTGCGCCATTCACTGGGAGAACCTGCCGGGCTTCCAGGAGGCCTTCCCGAAGGCGAATGTCTTCGCCGACCTCTTCGAGGTCGACCAGAACATCTACACCTGCGCCGGCGGCACGGCCGCGCTCGACATGATGCTCAAGCTGATCGGCGACGATTTCGACGACAGTGTTGTCAACCGCGTTTGCGAGCAGGTCCTGACCGACCGCGTCAGGAGCCCGACCGACCGGCAGCGCCTGCCGCTCCGCGCACGGCTGGGTGTCCAGAATTCCAAGGTTCTGACCATCATCGAACTGATGGAAGCCAACCTCTCCGAGCCTTTGTCGCTGATCGAGATCGCCGATCATGTCGGCCTTTCGCGGCGCCAGATCGAACGCCTGTTCCGGCAGGAGATGGGTCGGTCGCCAGCGCGCTATTATCTGGAAATCCGGCTCGACCGGGCGCGTCACCTCCTCATCCAGTCGGCCATGCCGGTCGTCGAGGTCGCGGTCGCCTGCGGCTTCGTCTCCGCCTCGCACTTCTCCAAATGCTACCGCGAGCTTTATGCACGCTCGCCGCAGCAGGAGCGCGCCGACAGGAAGCAACTTCTCGCCGCCTGATCCCCTACAAGCCGATCAGGCCCGGCCGTTCACCAAAGGGAAAGTGGTTTCGTTATAGGCATTCCGTCTCCTGCGTGGTGGGAGATCGTGAGTGACTGGTATCGCCTTTGTCGGCACGGGCTTCGTCGCCGACTATTACATGACGACGCTCCCGAACCATCCGAACCTCGTTCTGCGCGGCGCCTATGACCGTGTCCCCGGCCAGATCGAGCGGTTTTCCGGTTTTTACAAGGTTCACGCCTATCCCTCGCTGGACGAGGCAATCCGCGATCCCGAGGTGGAAATCGTCATCAACCTGACCGATCCCGAAAGCCACTACGAGGTTTCACGGCGGGCGCTCGAAGCAGGCAAGCATGTCTACAGCGAAAAGCCGCTCGCCATGCGGGTCGAACAGGCGGAAGCGTTGGTTGAACTTGCCGCGCAACGCGGGCTCACCCTTGCCGCCGCGCCGGCCAATGCCATCAGCGCCGCCCATCGTGCCGTCGCGGATGCTCTCGCGGCGGGCATGATTGGCACGTCCCGGCTCGTCTATGCCGAGATGGAGGATGGAGCCGTCTTCCGCGACAAATGGCGCGACTGGCGCGCGCGCTCCGGAGCGAAATGGCCTGGCCTGCACGAATTCGAGATTGGCTGCACGCTCGAACATGCCGGCTATGCGCTGGCCTGGCTCGTTTCGCTGTTCGGACCGGTGGAGACGGTCACGGCTTTTTCCGCGCTCGCTTTTCCGGACAAGGGACAGGGAAGCGAAGCACCGCCGCTCGGCCCGGATTTCTCCGTCGGCTGTCTTGCCTTCCGTTCAGGCGTTGTGGCGAGGTTGACATCGGGGCTTTCCGCGCCGCGCGACCGTTCCCTCACCGTCCTTGGAGACAGGGGCACGATCCATGTCCGCGACCTTTGGGATTACACGTCTTCGGTCAGTATCGAGAAAACAGGCGAAAAACGGCCTCCGATCGACCGGCTGATCGCCCGCATCGAGCATGAATGGGGAAGAGCCCTGCCCTTCAGCCATGTGCCCGGGCGGCGCCTTGCCGTCACGAAGGACAAGCGGCAATTGCCGCACTACCCTTCCCGCATCGATTTCTCCGGCGGCATCGCTGCGCAGGCCGAAGCAGTCGCCGCAGGCCAACAGCCCTTCTTTTCCGGTAATGTGGCGCTGCACATCACGGAAATCGCTCTGGCGCTTTCCAGCGCCGGGAAGGAAACGACGACCAGACGCTTGCGCTCCACCTTCAACGGGAATTTTCCGGTGGCAGGGCTTTGATCGCCTCGATGATTTTCAGGACGGCGATGCTGTCTTCGAGCGGCATGACACCGTTTTGCCGCGCGCCCTGCCGCACGGAACGGGCGAACGCTTCCGCCTCGAACTGCAAGCCGCCGCCCGGAAAGGGATGATTTTTCGCCGTTTTGCCCGGAAAGGGAAGACGTGCAAGCGCCTTGCCGGTCAATCCACCCGCGCCTGCGAACCCGCGCAACGGAGCGCTGAAAAGCGTCACTTGCTGCGCCTTGAGGAAGGGCGGGTTGAGTCGGATGGCGCCTTTCGTACCGAAAATCGTGAAGGCATTGTCGCCGTCGCGGTCGAAACCGCAGGACAGCGCAGCGTCGCTTCCGTTCGAGAAGGACAGGTGAAAATCCATGCGGCAATCGACGCCGGTGCGGGCTGCCTTCCATCGTCCCTCGACCCTTTCCGGCGCACCGAAGAGATCGACCGCAAGCGAAAGAAGATAGACCCCGAGATCGAGCGCGGCGCCTCCACCCAGCATCGGATCGAAGAAGCGGATGGCCGGATTCTCGGCATGGAAATAGGCGAGTTCGCCCTTCACACGAACAATATCGCCGATTGCCCTCTGGGCCAGCATCGTCCTGACCGCCGTGACCGCCGGAAGAAACCGCGTCCAAAGGCCCTCCATGAGGAGCGCACCGCTTTTCGTGGCGCTGGCGGCCATGGATTCCGCCTCGCCGACCGTCGTGGCAAGCGGCTTCTCGACCAGCGCGGCCTTGCCTGCGTCGAGAGCTGCAATCGCCTGCTGCGCGTGCCAAATATTGGGCGTCGCGACATAGACGGCATCGACCTCCTGATCGGCCAGCATGTCGTCGAGAAGCGTATAGGCCTTCGCTGCACCAGTGCGTTTGCGGAACGCTTCCGCACTTTCAGCGCTGCGTGAGCAAACGGCAGCAACACCTGCTCCGGGCAGATATTTCAGGTCGGCCGCGAATTGGCGTGCAATCGCGCCGGTCCCGACGACACCCCATCGGAAAGCTTGTCCCTGCAATTTCTCTCTCAGTGCGCTTCTGCCGCCTGCATTGCCTCGACGCGGATCTCCTCCGTCAATCGCGCCTTGAATTCGGAGAATTCAGGGCTGGTCTTGATCGTGTAGGAGCGCGGATGCGGCAGATCGACCGTGACATCCGATTTGATGCGGCCGGGACGCGCGCTCATGACGATGACGCGGGAGGCCATGAAGATCGCTTCCTCGATGTCATGCGTGACGAACAGGACAGTCTTCCTTTCCCTCTCCCAGATACCGAGCAGCAGCTCCTGCATAAGACCGCGCGTCTGGTTGTCGAGCGCGCCGAACGGTTCGTCGAGGAGCAGGATCTCGGGATCGTTGGCAAGCGCGCGGGCGATCGCCGTGCGCTGCTGCATGCCGCCCGAAAGCTGCTTCGGCCAGTGGTTCTCGAAGCCTTTCAGCCCGACCAGCTGCATGTAGTTCGCAACGATCTCCTTCCGCCGTGCTTCCGGCATGCCCTTCTCGCGCAGGCCGAAAGCGATGTTCTCGGCCACCGTCAGCCAGGGGAACAGCGTATAGGACTGGAATACCATGCCACGATCGCGTCCGGGCCCTTTCAGTTCGCGCCCATCCAAGAGGACGCGGCCTTCGCTCGGATGATCGAGACCGGCAACGATGCGCAGAAGCGTGGATTTGCCGCAGCCCGACGGCCCGAGAATGGTGATGAAGTCTTTTTCGGCGACACTGAGATCGACCGGCATCAAGGCCTGCACCGGTGCACCGCCCCTTACGCCGGGAAAACGGCGCGAGACTTTCTCGACCAGAAGCTTGGCGTTCTTGAACTCCGTCATACGAGGCTCCATGGGAAGAGCCAGCGATTGAGCGCCTTGAAGCCGATATCCGAGACAAGGCCGATCAGGCCGATGATGATGATACCGAAGATGATCTGCCCCGTCGCCAGGCGCGACTGGCTGTTGATGATCATGTAGCCGATGCCCGAAGACGACCCGATCAGTTCGGCGACAATGACATAGGTCCAGGCCCAGCCGAGCACGAGCCTGAGCGTTTCGGCAATCTCCGGCGCGTTCGCCGGGACGATGACGCGCTTGACGATGCCATTGTTGGTGGCGCCGAGCGTGTAGGCTGCTTCGACGAGATCGCGGCGGGTATTGCCGACGGAAAAAGCGATGATCAAGATGAGCTGAAAGACGGCTCCGAAGAAAATGACGAGCAGCTTCTCCACCTCGCCAACCCCCGCCCACAGGATCAGGAGCGGAATGAAGGCCGATGCCGGGAGGTAGCGCGCGAAGGAGACGAACGGCTCGAGCAACGCTTCCACCGGCTTCCATGCTCCCATCGCGATGCCGAGCGGCACGGCAACGATCGCGGCCAAGATAAAGCCGCCATAGACGCGCCACATCGTGATGCCGATGTCGAATGCGAAATTGTCTTCGACAAGCAGCCGCCATCCGTCCTTGAGCATCGACCAGGGGTCGGCCAGGAAGACGCGGCTGACGTAACCGCCAAGCGTCATCCACGCCCAGAATGCGACGAAGATCACGAAAAAGGAAACGCCGAGCACAGCCCGGGCTTCTCGCGAAACCGGATGCAAGGGACGCATGCGCCATCCTGTCTTTAACAAAAGAGGCAGCGGCTCCTTTACCACTGCCCCTCGATCACTGGTTATCAGTCGGAAAACGCGCTGGTCGTATAGAGGGTGGAGATGTCGGGCTTCTTCTTGATCAGCCCCATCTTCAGGAGAAGGTCGGCCGCCGTGTTTGAGAAGTCCTCGAACTCCTTGGAGAAAAATTTCTTGTTAGCCGCTTTATCGGCCCAGCGCAGGTATTTGGCCGAATCCTCGAATTCCTTGGCGGACTGCTTCACGTCGGCTCCCATGATCTTATAGGATTTCTCCGGCTCCTTCTTGATCATGTCCAGCGCGTCGAAATAGCTGTCGGCCAGCGCTTTGGCGGCACCGGGGTTGGCTTTCAGGAAGGCCGGGGTGCAGCCGACCGAATCCAGGATCATGGGGTAGTCGAGCGTCGTCACGAGAATATGGCCTACCTTCGGCTTGTCGCGAACAGCGGAAATGTATGGCTCATAGGTGACCGCGGCATCGTTCTGGCCGGCGAGGAAGGCCTGTGCCGCCGCCCCCGGCTCAAGATTGACGACCTTTACATCCTTCGTCGTCATTCCGTTCTTGTTGAGCACCCAGGACAGCAGGAAATAGGGGGAACTGCCGGGCGCCTGCACGGCAACCGCCTTGCCCTTCAGGTCGGCGACCGACTTGATGTCGGGTCGCACGACGATGCCATCGGCGCCATAGGATTTGTCCAGTTGGAAGATCTGCTGCGTCGGCACGCCGCTCTCGTTCCAGATGATCCATGTCTCGACGGTGGTCGCGGCACATTGCAGATCCCCGCTGGCGATCGCCAGAACGCGGCTTTGCTGCGGAATCTTCGTCAGCGTTACGTCAAGGCCGTGCTTGGCGAAGAGTCCAGCCTCCTTCGCCAGCGTCAAGGGACCATACCCCGTCCAGCCGCTGATCCCGATCGCGACCTTCGTCGCCGCCACTGCGGGAGCACTCATCCCCACCGCCACAAGAGCTGCGGCGGCCAAAAGCCCGAATTTTTTCATGTCGGTTCCCCTGTCATCGTAAGTGATGAAAATCTGTCACAGACGCGCCGCAGCTTGTCAATCCGATCGGATAAGGAGCGAACGCCTTGAGCCTTTGCGGCGCAGGGGAAAACTCACTTGGTGTCGAGGTTCCAGGGGCTTCCGCCCCACATTTCCTCGCCTACCAGGCAATCATAGCCCGGCTTCGCTGCCACTTTCATGATGACCCGGCCGGCTCTTTCGGGAAGCGCCGGGCCGGCGAGTTCCTGCACCAGCTTGCGCCGCACCGCGACGGGGAATTGCTCCCAGTCATTGACCGGCACCATGAAGGAGCCGGGGCCGCCGATCACGCAATTGGCGTAATATTTGTCGAGATCCTTGAGGTCGTAGGTGCTGATATAGCCACTATTGGTCATGAGCGGCAGCCCATTGATGACGATGCCCTGGGCCACGGCCCTGTCGCGCGCCTCGGTGACGGGACCGCCCTCATTATTGGGACCGTCTCCCGAAACGTCGATGACGCGTTTCACGGCGCTGAGGCCGCTCTCGGCGAAAAGGTCGGTCGCGAAGAGGATGCCGCTCGATATGGAGGTGCGGCGGGCCGAACGCGGGACTTCCAAGTTAAGTTTCCTGGAAAAGGCGTCTGCGTCCGTCTTGCTGGCGATGATCGTCCACGGCACGATGATGCGCTGGGTATGGATGCCCGCCCATTCGACATAGGTGACGGCGATCCTGCCATTGGCGCCGTCGAGGATCGCCTCGATGACTTGATTGTCGGAGAGCGCCGCCGCATAGCCATGGCGCTGGATCTCCAGTTCGTCGGGCGACATGGAAAGGGAGACGTCCACCGCCAGGACAAGCGCCACGTCGACGGTCTCGGCCGCGCGCGCCGCACCCGGAAGGGCAACCGCGCAGGCAACAGTCAGGACAATCCGCCAGAGAACCGACCAAGGCGCCATGGCGGGAATCTAGCCGCGAGCACGAATCCGGAAAGCCCCGTCTTCGCCCAATTCTCTTCACAATTTGGAGAGCGTCGGGGCGCGTATTCCGGGGTTTGCCCTCCGGACTGATACTTCAGCTTCTCGGCTTCAAATTCTCCGGATCGTAGAGCGGCTTGTAGCCGACGCCCACCACCTCGACAGGATAGGTTTCGCCAAAATATTCGACCGCAAGCTTGCGCCCTTCCTGGCAATAAGCATGAGGAAGATAGGCGAGCGCGATATTCTTTCCGGTCGTCGGCCCAAAGGCGACGGAGGTGGTATAAGAGCGGCGGCCAAGCTCATCGACCAGCGTTTTACCGGTCGCCGGGTCCATCACCGGCACTCGTCTTCATCATCATTGTGTGTGGCG
>SCRB01000523.1 GCA_004299545.1 Rhizobiaceae bacterium | reverse complement strand
CCAGCGACTCCCAGAGCGACCGTCACGGCCGCCATTAGGCGACTTGTCATTCTTCTCCTCCTCCCGCTTGTAGCCAGTCTCTACAAATCGCCGCAGCATGCCGCAACCAACGTACGCAAACAAGATCTCCCCAAGGGGGCTACTGAAATTTTTGACGAAATTAGAGCAGCTGGTTTGGAGGCTTCATCACCCGGCCACTAATAGGCCGCGATCAGTTGCTTAGGCCGTGTGGACGAATTGACTCAGGTATAGGTTTTGGGGTTCCGCCGACGAAACCAGTCTGATTATGGGATGGCCCGCCCCTCTCCGGAGCGATCGGTTAAGATTGCTCTGTTTTCGAACGAGAGAGGAACGGACCGATGTCGATTTTCGTGCTTGGAATTGATCTTGGCAAGAACGTCTGCAGCCTTGTCGGGTTGGATGAGGCGGGTGCCGTTGTTCTGCGCCGGCGTCTTCGCCGTGACAGCGTCGCGGGGTTTATCGGTAAGCTGCCGGCTTGCATTGTGGCGATGGAAGCCTGCTGCGGCGCGCATCGTCTCGGGCGGGTGCTCGGCGGTATGGGTCACGCGATCCGGCTGATGTCGCCGGAATATGTGCGGCCCTATGTAAAGGCGAACAAGAATGACGATCGGGATGCCGAGGCGATCGCGGAAGCAGCGACGCGGCCGACGATGCGCTTTGTGCCCGTGAAGAGCGAGGCGCAATCGGATATTCAGGCGCTGCATCGGGCACGCTCGCGTCTGGTGGCGGAACGCACCGCGCTGATCAATCATCTTCGTGCTCTGCTGCTGGAACGCGGCATCGTTGTGGCCCAGGGGCGACGCAAGCTGGAGGAGGACGCGCTTTCAGTCTCTGCCGACGAGAATGATCCGAGGCTATCATCGTGCATACGTGCTTTGGTCGAGGATTTGCGCGCGGAGTGGCGCAGCCTTGATGAGCGGATCGCCGCCTTCGATACGGAGTTTGTGCACATGGCGCGGGGACGAGGTAGCCCGCCGCCTTTCGACGATTCCCGGCATAGGGGTGATCAACGCCACCGCGCTAACGGCGGCGATTGGGGATGCGGCCAGCTTCGGGCGCGGTCGCGATCTTGCCGCGTGGCTGGGGCTGACGCCTCGACAGGCGACGACGGGAGGAAAGCCAAAGCTGCTGGGAATCTCGAAACGGGGCAACCGCTACCTGAGAACGAACCTGATCCACGGCGCACGAGCGGTCCTGCCGCACATCATGGGCCAGGATACGCCGCTGGGCAGGTGGGTGCGTGGCCTGTCGGAACGGACACACAAGAATGTCCGTGGTGGTTGCGCTGGCCGCCAAACTTGCGCGCATTGTCTGGGCGGTGCTGCGCAATGAGCGCGGCTTCGATCCGGCGATCGCAGCGGCATAGGAACAGGAGATCATCAGCCGCTGAGCTGATGGTCGCGGCTAATCTGCGGGTGGTGAAAGGAAGATGGCCTGACAGTCGAACGGCAACCTGGAAACCTGGACTATTGAACGGTCGGTCGAGACCGGTCTGATTATGAGGACCAGACTGCGCGGATCTCCATCTTGGCCGGGACATGATCCCGAGACCGGATACGTTGACGCAGACTGAACAGACCAGCTTCACAAACCCCTTGCAGACGGGGCGGGCCATACGTTCATGGACTGTCGACTGATTTGGAGGTCGACGATGTCCACGAA
>SCRB01000522.1 GCA_004299545.1 Rhizobiaceae bacterium | reverse complement strand
CGAAATAGACCACCAGCGGCGCCAGCACCGGCAGGAGCGACGGAATGATCATCTCCTTGATCGCCGCTCGCGTCAGAAGGTCCACAGCACGAGCGTAGTCCGGGCGCTGCGTGCCTTCCATGATGCCCGGATTTTCGCGGAATTGCCGCCGCACCTCCTCCACGATCGAGCCCGCGGCGCGACCGACGGCCGTCATCGCTATGCCGCCGAAGAGATAGGGGATGAGGCCGCCGAAGATCAGGCCCGCCACGACATAGGGATTGGAGAGATCGAAGGAGATCGTCCCGATATTGTGGAAGTAGGGGAATTTATCCCCGTTGGACGCGAAATAGTGCAGATCGTTCGAATAGGCAGCGAAAAGCACCAGCGCGCCGAGGCCGGCCGAACCGATGGCGTAGCCTTTCGTGACGGCCTTCGTCGTATTGCCGACGGCATCGAGCGCATCGGTCGAATGCCGGACCTCAGGTGGTAGGCTGGCCATTTCGGCGATGCCGCCGGCGTTGTCCGTCACCGGGCCGAAGGCATCGAGCGCGACGATCATGCCGGCAAGGCCGAGCATGGTCGTGACCGCGATGGCGATGCCGAACAGGCCGGCAAGCTGATAGCCGGCAATGATTCCGCCGATGATGACGATGGCGGGCAATGCCGTCGATTCAAGTGAAACGGCAAGACCCTGGATGACGTTCGTTCCGTGGCCGGTGACGGACGCCTGGGCGATCGACACGACCGGGCGCTTGCCCGTTCCCGTATAATATTCGGTGATGATGACGATCAGGCCGGTGACGATCAGGCCCACCAGACCGCACACGAACAAGTCGGTGCCGTTGATGACGAGGCTGCCGCCGCCAAGCGTCTTCACCGTGCCGACATCGCCCCAGCCGATGCTGAGCGAATTGGCAACGGCCAACCCGACGATGGAGAGAAGTCCCGTTGCGATCAGGCCCTTGTAGAGCGCGCCCATGATGGAATTGTTGGCGCCGAGCTTGACGAAGAAAATGCCGACGATCGATGTAACGATGCAGGTGCCGCAGATGAGCAGCGGATAGACCATTACCGCGGGAAGCACGGGCATTCCGTTGAAGAAGATCGCCGCGAGCACCATCGTGGCAACCACCGTCACCGCATAGGTTTCGAAAAGGTCCGCCGCCATGCCGGCGCAATCGCCGACATTGTCGCCCACATTATCGGCGATAGTGGCGGGGTTGCGCGGATCGTCCTCGGGGATACCGGCCTCGACCTTGCCGACCAGATCGCCGCCGACATCCGCACCCTTGGTGAAGATACCGCCGCCGAGACGCGCGAAGATCGAGATCAGGGAAGCGCCGAAGCCGAGAGCGACGAGCGAATCGACGACGTGGCGGCTCGCCGGATCAAACCCTATGAAATGGGTCAGGACGAGATAATAGATGGAGACGCCGAGCAGGGCGAGGCCGGCAACGAGCATGCCGGTGATGGCCCCCGACTTGAACGCTATCTCCAGTCCCGCCGCAAGGCTGTTGGAAGCGGCCTGTGCAGTGCGCACATTGGCTCGGACCGAGACGTTCATGCCGATGAAACCGGCCAGACCGGAAAGCACGGCGCCGATCAGGAAGCCGATCGCCGCGGTGCCGGAAAGCAGCCACCATGCGAGAAGAAAAACCACGATGCCGACGATCGCGATCGTCGTGTATTGCCGCGTCAGATAAGCTTGTGCCCCCTCACGGATTGCACCTGCGATCTCCTGCATGCGCGCGTTGCCCTGGTCGGCCGCGAGAACCGACCGTGTCGCCCAAATGGCGTAAAGGACAGACAGCACACCGCAAGCGATGACAAGATAAAGCATGCCAGTCATTGATTGCCGTTTCCTCTGATTTGGTCCGCTGGATCCCCTCCCGGACCGTGTGAACGAAGCCGAAACCTCTTGGGATCCGATTTCGGCATCTGCCCGACTGTATGCGAAACGCGCGACAGACCGTCAAGGTGTCGTTCAAATTCAGATGGCTTTTCAGTTGAGCCACGCCCGCGGCACAATGTCAGGAGGCGGAACCGCCGGCGCTCGGGCGGAGGGAAAGGCTGCCAAGAGCAACGAAGCAGGCAAGCACGACGGGGAAAACGATCCAGTTCAGCACATCCCACCCATAGGCATCGTAGACGCGCCCCGACATGAGAGAGGAGAAGGCGACCGTCGCGAAGAGCATCAGGTCGTGCGTGCCCTGCACCTTGTTCTTTTCGGATGGACGATAGGTTTCGGTGATCATCGTCGTCGCGCCGATGAAGCTGAAATTCCAGCCGCAGCCGAGCAGGACGAGAGCGCTCCAGAATTGCCACAGATGCAGGCCTGAAAGGGAAACCAGCGCGCAGCAGAACAGAAGCGCCAGCCCGGCAGCGATGATTCTCTCCTTGCCGAAGCGTGCAATCAGCTTGCCGGTAAAGAAGCTCGGTCCGTACATCGCCAGCACATGCCAGGAAATGCCGAGCGCGGCCTGATCGGTCGAAAGGCCGCAGCCGACCATGGCGAGCGGAGCGCCGGTCATGACGAAACTCATCAGCCCGTAGCTTCCCACCCCGCAGAGGAAACCGACGATGAAGCGCGGTTGCGAGAGGATGACCGGAAGCGGGCGGGCGTCGCCGCCGTCGCTCTTGGCGCCCGGCAGATCGTTGGGGAGGCGCAGGAAGGAGAGAACGAGAAAGCCGGCCGCCGCAAGAGCGATGATGGCGGCGAAGCAACCGGCGAACATGACGGGGGCAAAGAACTGGCGCGTCCAGATGACCGTCTGCGGACCGATGATGGCGGCGAAGATGCCGCCCGTCATCACCCACGCGATGGCCGAGGCCTTGAAGGCGTCCGGCGCATTGTCGGCGGCGGCGAAGCGGTATTGCTGGACGAAGGAATTGCCGCCGCCGACCAGTAGCAGGCCGGCGCAGAAGAGCCAGAAGCTGTGATGGAAGAGAGCGAGCGCGGCAAGTGCGCCGCCGCAGGCGGTAAGAAGCACGCCGCTCCTGAAGCCATTTCTGCGCCCGACGGCGCGCATCAAGGCCGCTGCCGGCAAGGCGCCAATCGCGACCCCGACATTGAAGCCGGTCACGGGTGCCGTTGCCAGCGACTTGTCGGCGGCGAGGAGATAGGCGCCCGCCAGGCCGCCCATCGAGATGCAGATGGAGGGTGCGGAGCCGACAATTGCCTGCGAGGCGGCGAGAACGATCGCGTTGCGGCGCGCGACGTTCGGCGTCACCGCCATCAGGACGGCGCCTTCCCTCGCCCCTCACCACGCACGCGGCGCGCAACGCGATCGAGAACGGCGTTGACGAGCCCCGGCTCCTCGTTCTCGTAGAAGGCCTTGGCGATGTCGACATATTCCGAGACGATCACGGCGACCGGAACATCGGCACGCTTCATCAATTCGTACACGCCCGCCCTGAGGATCGCCCGCAGCGTCGAATCGAGACGCGAAAGCGGCCAGTCTTCGGTCAGCGACTGGCCGATGACCGGATCGACCGCCTTCTGGTTCTCCACCACGCCCGACAGGATGGCGCGAAACCATTGCGGATCGGCATCGCGATAGAGTTCGCCATCGACTTCCTTGCCGAGCCGGAAGGCCTCGTATTCCGCTGCCGTCTCCAACAGACCGCTGCCCGTCACGTCCATCTGATAGAGCGCCTGCACAGCGGCGAGCCGCGCCGCGCCGCGCTTGTTGGCGGGCCGGCCGCCGTCACGTGTTCGAGCATCCACCGGCATTTCAGGCGCCGAACTTCTTGCGAAGCTCGATCATGGTCAACGCCGCGCGGGCGGCAAATCCACCCTTGTCGCCATCGTTGCGGCGCGCCCTCCCCCAGGCCTGCGCGTCGTTCTCGACCGTCAATATCCCGTTGCCGAGCGCGATGCCTTCGTGGACGGACAAATCCATCAGCGCGCGCGCGGATTCGTTGGCAACGATGTCGAAATGATGGGTTTCGCCGCGGATAACGCAGCCGAGCGCAATGAAGCCGTCATAGTTCGCCCGTCCCTCCGACGCGCCGTCGAGGGCAAAGGAAATCACCGCCGGAATTTCGAGCGCGCCCGGAACGGTCGCTACGTCATAGGTCGCGCCGGCTTCGTCAAGCGCCGCCTTCGCGCCCGTAAGCAGCGCGTCGGCGAGGTCGTCATAGAAGCGCGCCTCGACGATCAGAAGGTGACGCTT
>SCRB01000521.1 GCA_004299545.1 Rhizobiaceae bacterium | reverse complement strand
GCAACCGGACAAGCGATTGCAGACATTGCACGGAACGGAATACCGCCCCGTCGAGATCCGCGAGACCATGCGCAACGACCATTCGCCCATCTCGGTCGCCTTCGCCGACCCCGTTCTTCACGCGGCCGGCCTCCAGGGCGATACGTATGGCGATGCCAAGCGTTTCTTCGAACTTTCCGACTGGCAGCTTCACGAAGTCGTCTGCTACTGCCATTTCGGCGATTCGATGAAAGCATCGACCGCAGCGCGGGTCATCCGTTCGGCGATCGGCAGGTCCGGCCCCGGCCTCGTCAGCCGGGTGTGGCATGCCCTTTTCCACCGCGGAGAGCCGGTAGCCGCTCGTTGAAGGCTTGACCTTTCGGTCATGGCATTCCGGCTTCCTCAGCCGGCGGGAAATGGTGCTGACTGAATTTTCCCAGGCGGACAGGGCCGGCCCGGGCGATCGGTTCAGGTTCACAGACTTCGCATGCGTGATCCTCGCGACGCATTCGGACGCCGCAAGTGCCGCGAGGAGAAGCGGCGAAAGTGCACTATTGGCCTGCGCGCGTGCGACGTGTAAGGCTCCTATCCGATCACATGCCCTGATGGGCGAAGACACGACACGGCGCGGGATTTCATTCGGCCGACGATGGGGGCGTTTCGGGACGCTATGTTGAAACAGCATTTCCTCATGTTCGCTGCCTACAATCAGTGGGCGAACGAGAGGATTTACGAGGTTTGCGAAGGGCTGACCGACGAGGAATTCGCGCGTGACGTCGGCGCTTTCTTCGGCTCGATGACCGGAACGCTGAACCACCTGCTCGTGGCGGACCGGATCTGGATGCACCGCTTAACCGGCGAGGGCAGCCCGCCGAAGAGCCTCGACCAGATCATCCACCCCAACCTGGCCGCGCTGGCGATCGCCCGGGCAGCGGAGGATACGCGTATTCTGGAATGGGTCGGGAGCCTCGACGAGGAAGCGCTTGCGGGGCGTTTCACCTACATTACCGTCACCGATATGCGCCGGATCTCGCAGCGCCTTGCGCCGGCGCTTGCGCACCTGTTCAACCACCAGACGCACCATCGCGGGCAGGCGCACACCATCCTCTCTCTCCTTGGCAAGGAGCCCCCCTCCCTCGATCTCGTCTATTTCCAGCGGACGGAGGAAGGCCGCGCTTTCGCCTGACGCGACGTCCCGCGTTCCTGGAAATCCTCAATGTTCCAGTCCCGGCTTGCTCTTCGCGGCGTGATTGGGCAAAAGCAGCCGCGTCATGCTCACGATCAACGATCTTTCGCTCCGCATTGCCGGCCGTCTCCTGCTGGATCATGCTTCGCTCTCGCTCCCTTCCGGAGCGAAGGTGGGGCTTGTCGGGCGCAACGGCACCGGGAAAACGACTTTGTTTCGCGCCATAACAGGCGATCTCCCGTCGGAAACCGGCTCCATCGGCCTGCCCCGCAACACGCGGATCGGCCAGGTGGCGCAGGAAGCGCCTGGTACGGAAGAGCCGCTGATCGACATCGTCCTCAAGGCCGACCATGAGCGCACCGCGCTTCTGGCGGAAGCGGAGACGGCAGCCGATCCGCACCGCATCGCGGAAATCCAGATGCGTTTGAGCGACATCGACGCGCATTCCGCCGAAGCGCGGGCGGCCACGATCCTGGCCGGGCTAGGCTTCGACGCCGCGGCTCAGCTTCGGCCTGCTTCCTCCTTTTCGGGCGGCTGGCGCATGCGCGTGGCGCTCGCGGCGGTGCTTTTCTCCGAGCCCGACCTTCTCCTCCTCGACGAGCCGACCAACTATCTCGACCTCGAAGGGACGCTGTGGCTGGAAAACTATGTGGCGCGCTATCCGCATACGGTTCTGCTGATCTCGCATGACCGCGACCTGCTCAATCGCGCGGTCAGTTCGATCGTCCATCTCGACCAGAAGAAACTGACCTTCTGGCGCGGCGGCTACGACCAGTTCGAACGCCAGCGCGCCGAACGCGCCGCCCTGCAGGAGAAGGAACGCACCAAGCAGATGGCGGCACGCAAGCATATGGAAGACTTTGTCGCGCGCTTCCGGGCCAAGGCCACCAAGGCCAGGCAGGCGCAATCCCGGCTGAAGGCGCTGGAGAGGATGGCGCCGATCGCCGCCGTGATCGACGAGAACGTCACGCCGTTCAGCTTTCCCGAGCCCACGAAAGTCGTCGCCTCTCCGATCATCGCGATCGAAGCCGGCTCGGTCGGCTATTTTGCCGGCAAGCCCGTGCTGCGCAACCTGTCTCTCAGGATCGACAATGACGACCGTATCGCGCTGCTTGGCGCGAACGGCAACGGCAAATCGACCTTCGCCAAGCTTCTGGCGGGCCGTCTCGACCTGGAGTCCGGGAGAATGACCGTCGCGCCCCAGCTCAAGGTCTCTATTTTCGCACAGCACCAGCTGGACGATCTCAGGCCGGAGGAGAATGCCATCGAGCACGTGCGCCGGCTGATGCCCGACGCACCGGAAGCGAAGGTGCGCGCCAGGGTCGCGCGGATGGGGCTGGCGACGGAAAAGATGAACACCGCCGCCAGGGATCTTTCCGGCGGCGAAAAGGCGCGATTGCTCATGGGCATAGCGGCGTTCGACGGTCCGAACCTGCTGATCCTCGACGAGCCGACCAACCATCTCGACATCGATTCGCGCGAATCGCTGGTGCAGGCGCTCAACGACTATTCCGGCGCCGTTCTCCTGATCTCGCACGACCGGCATCTGATCGAGGCGACGGCGGACCGGCTGTGGCTGGTCAAGGACGGAGCCGTCCACCCGTATGACGGCGATATGGCGGACTACAGGCAACTGGTCACGGGCGTCTCGAGCGACCGGCGCGAGAAGCGTGAGGCGGACAAGGCCTCAAAAGCGGACCGCCGGCGGGAGGCCGCGCAGCGCCGGGCGCAACTGGAACCGCTCGCCAAGCAGATCAAGACGACGGAAGCGCTGATCGAAAGGCTGCGCAAGCGCCTCGCTGCAATCGAAAGCGAGCTTGCCGATCCCGTTCTCTACGAAAAGGACACCGGCAAGGTGACCAAGCTGTCGAAGGAGCGTGCCGAGCTTTCCGACAAGATCGCGCGGCAGGAAGATCTGTGGCTCGCCCTCTCCTCGGAATATGAAGAGGCGGCAGCGGCGTGAGGCGCGCTAAGGCCTGTTGAGATTCAGGATTGAACGAAGCCGCTGACGCGGCATTTGGTGGGACGATTTGCGGGTGACGCTTCTGTTTTGAAGGATTGCGGCTGTTGAAGCGCAATCTTGAGAACA
>SCRB01000520.1 GCA_004299545.1 Rhizobiaceae bacterium | reverse complement strand
GATTGTTCGATTTTTTCGAGCCTGCTCATGTTGATCATCCATTTTCGCCTGCATCTATCATAGTTCAACCGAACGGCAAAGCACGTGACATTTGAAATCGTGCGGCGCAGACGCTTCAGGAAACTCTCTTGCCATCTATTGCAATCTCGCTAGCCGTAATTCCGTTTAAAAAAATTATTTAAAAACAATGTATTGTACAATTATACACTGCATTACAATTGATCTGGTTGACTTGTTCTTGATTTGATCTCAATTTCACCCTATGGATCATGGACGCGAGCAATAGTGGAGAAATCTTGTGTCAAATTCCGATGACGAGCATAGCGGCGAGAAGCGCTCGAAAATTAGTCAGTCTGACATTCCTAACATTTCCCTTGAGCAAGCGATGAAGATTGCCTGTGCCCTTTGGGAAAATTTTGCCGGGAAGGGAGCTGCGCCTCACAATGTAGCGATGGCGCTGGAGTTAAGTCCAACGAGTGGCGGGTGGCGCAATCTCTGTGGGGCTTCTATTGCGTACGGTCTTTCCGAGGGTGGCTATAACGCTTCCGCAATTACACTTACGGAGCTTGGTCGCCGACTTGTCGCTCCGACCCAAGAGGGCGACGATGCGGTAGCCAGGCGCGAAGCAGCGTTGAAGCCGCGGATTCCAGGTGAATTTTTTCGCCGGTATGACCGTGCAAAGTTCCCGCGCGATGACATTGCCGCCAATGTTCTTTCGGGTATGGGCATTCCCAAAGAGCGAACTGTCCCATTGGTTGCGCTGATTAAAGAAAATGGCCGCTTCGCAGGTATCATACAGGAAACTAAAACAGGACCGTTTGTTGCGTTGGATGATCAACCGACGATTCCGATTGCAAAGCATGATCGGGATCTAGAGCGACCCTTTCCTGAAACGAAAATTGAAGTTAGAGACGCTGGCAATGCTTTACCGTCGCCGGCGTTGGCTGCTGCCAACAATTCTCGCGTTTTCATTACACATGGCAAAAATGCAAAGATTGTCGAGCAGATCCAAAAATTGGTCACGCTCGGCGGCTTCACTCCAATAGTATCTGTCCAACGGGAGACAGCAGCTAAGCCCGTCCCGGACAAAGTGATGGATGACATGCGCTCTTGTGGAGCCGCTGTAATTCATGTTGGTTCAGAAGGCATTCTTAGAAATGATGATGGTGAAGAATTTCCTCAAATAAATCCGAATGTTCTCATTGAGATTGGGGCTGCGATGGCCCTTTACCGCGGACGCTTTATTCTTGTGGTAGAAGAAGGAGTAAAGTTACCCTCCAATCTACAAGGTTTATATGAATCGAGGTACCGCGGCGATTCCATCGAGCTTGATGCGGGTATGAAAGTTTTGGAAGCTCTTCGCGGGCTGAAGGCTGCATGATCCCTATAGAATGGCGTCGCATCCGTCTGAGACATGCCATCTGGCGCGCTGTGCGCGGCGTCTCCCTCGAGGGGTGACAGGAGCTAAAAATACTCCTGCAGCGGCCGCACTTCCAAACTCCCCGCCTTCAGCGCGGCGATCGCCTCGGCCACGGCGCGCGCGCCGGCGAGCGTGGTGTAGTACGGCACCTTTTGCATCAGCGTGGCGCGGCGCAGGGATTTTGAATCCGACAGCGCCTTCTGCCCGTCCGTCGTATTGAAGACGATCTGAACCTGGCGGTTGCGGATCGCGTCTTCGATATGCGGGCGGCCTTCCAGCACCTTGTTGACCTTTTCGGCCTCGACGCCGTTCTCCTTGAGGAAGCGCGCCGTGCCCGAGGTTGCCAGCACCCTGAAGCCGAGGCCGGCAAGCCGCTTCACCGCCGGCAGCACGCCAGCCTTGTCGGCGTCGCGTACAGAGACGAAGAGCGTGCCCGAACGCGGGAGATCCACCCCTGCCCCCAGCTGCGATTTGGCGAAAGCGAGCGCGTAGTCGTAGTCGAGCCCCATCACCTCGCCGGTCGATTTCATCTCCGGCCCGAGCAGGATGTCGACGCCGGGGAAACGGGCGAAGGGGAAGACCGCTTCCTTGACCGCGATATGGCCGGGCCGCCTGGGGTCGGGCATGGCGCCATAATGCGCGAAGGCCTCGTCGAGCCCCTCGCCCGCCATGATGCGCGCCGCGATCTTGGCGATCGGCCTGCCGACCGTCTTGGCGACGAACGGCACGGTGCGGCTGGCGCGCGGATTGACCTCC
>SCRB01000519.1 GCA_004299545.1 Rhizobiaceae bacterium | reverse complement strand
GTTGCCGCGCCCGATGCACCTGCCGCGCCTGAGCCTTGCCGACGCTTTGTCGATGAAGCGCATCTTCTTCGGGCGCAACGCCGTCGAAATCCGCGGCGCAGGCCCCAATGACACCCGGTTTGGCGCCATGGTCTCGATCCGCGAATACCCGGCGCAAAGCGGTCCGGGATCCTTCGATAACCTGCTGCGTGTGCCGCACGAATTCGTCGCGACACAAAGCTTTGCAATCATCGACCGCCCCGTCGCGGCCACACAGATCGACCGGGTAGCGCGCCAGGTCGATATGTCGGACGAAGCCGGCTCGATCGTCGCCGCGCATCTCGAGGAGGCCCGCGACGAGTTACTCGCCTCCGAGGCGATCTATGGCGAGCACCATATGACGGTGATGTGCCTCGGACGCGACCTTGCGGAGGTAGGAGCCGCCGTCACCGCCGTCGGCGCGGCGCTGACCGACCGATCGGTGATCTGGGTACGCGAGGATCTGAACGCGGAGCCGGCCTTCTGGGCTCAACTCCCGGGCAACTTCGCCTATATCGCCCGCAAGGCGGTGATCTCGTCGAAGAATTTCGCCGGATTCGCCTCGCTCCACAATTATCCGAGCGGCCGGCCGGAAGGCAATCATTGGGGACCGGCCATATCGGTTTTCGAGACGACGTCGCAGACAGCGTACTATTACAACCATCACGTCCGCGACATCGGCAATTTCACCGTGGTGGGCCCGACGGGGTCGGGAAAGACAGTGTTTCTGTCCTTCATCGCCGCGCAGACGCAGCGCGTCGAACCGCGCCCAAAGCTCGTCTTCGTCGACAAGGATCGCGGCGCCGAGATCTTCATCCGGGCGCTCGGCGGGCAGTACGAGACGCTTGTCCCCGGCGAGACCACCGGTTTCAATCCGCTATCGCTGGCCGACACGGCGCCAAACAGGGAGTTCCTCTATCAGCTCTTCGCCTTTATGCTGCGGCCCGCCGCCGGCGGGGATCTGAGCGCATCTGAAGAACAGGTCATCCGGAACGCGATCGCCGCGGCACTTACCGCGGGGCCGGAAGGGAGGACGCTGGAGGCGTTTTCTACGCTGCTGCGTGGGCGCATCCGAGCCGGGGAGGGCGATCTCCTGGCGCGCCTGGTGAGCTGGATGCGCCCAGACCAGCGCGGCTGGCTCTTCAACAATGACGAAGACCGGTTCTCGATCTCGAGCGTCTTCGGTTTCGATATGACCCGTGTGCTCGACGACTCAGTCATCCGCACCGCCGCGCTCATGTACATTTTCCATCGGATGGAGGAACTGCTGACCGGCGACCCGGTGATGATCTTCCTCGATGAGGGATGGCGGCTCCTCGACGACGAGGTCTTCGCCTTCTTCATCCGCGACAAGCTGAAGACCATCCGCAAGCAGAACGGCATTGTCGGCTTCGGCACGCAGTCCGCCGCCGACATCGTCCGCTCGCGCGCCTCCAACACACTGATCGAGCAAACGAGCACGAACATCTTCTTCCCCAATCCGAAGGCTGATGACGAAAGCTACCGTCAGGCCTTTCGGCTGTCCGACCGTGAGGTCGCCTGGATCCGCACCATGGCGGCGGAAAGCCGATCATTCCTGATCAAGCACGGTCACGACAGCGTGGTGGCACGGCTCAATCTCTCCGGCATGCCCGATCTGATCAGGCTGCTTTCCGGCCGTGCGGAGACGATTGCCGAACTTGACGCACTCAGGGCAGAAATCGGCGACGATCCGGCGGTATGGCTGCCGAGCTTCCTGGGGAGGCAACAGCCATGAGGAGCGTCGCCCTTCTTCTCGCCGCCTCCGCGAGTGTCGTAGCCCTGCCGGCACTTGCCGCAATCCCCGTCGAGGATTCCGCGCAGCTTACAGAACATGCGCGAACCGCGAGCACGACGGTGAAGCTTGTCCCGATCATAACGGAACGCGAGAATGCCAACCACGGTGTCCATTGTGCTGTCACGACGGGCAGGAAGGCGAGCATAACCGATCCAACCGTCAAGCCGAAGGAGGGGGCGGGCAGTCAAACCATCCGCGCCTATGCTCCGGACCTGCCCGCTACGACCGATCCGGCCGCAAAAGGCGCCGCGTTCAACATCGAGACGCTGTTCAAATCAAGCGGTGACGTCGTCGCCGGCATCGACGCCAGCCGTTCGACCCTTGCCGCAGCCCGGTCCGGTTTCAAGGCCGCCGCGCAACAGGCCGGCTCGGCTTCGACGGTGATGGCGGCGATCGACATGAACAGCGCCGGCCGCCTGCAAAACGGTCTCGCCTGGGACAACGTCATCAACTCGGCAAGTCTTTGGGTCACCGCGCTCAATGCGCTCAATCTGGCCGCAGTGAGCGACACAAGTCATGCCGCCATGGCGATGCGTGCATCGATCAGCGAAAGCCACGTCGGTCCGGGCACCGCCTGCCCGAGGGACGCGGTGAGAGCCGGTACTGCTGCCGATCCTTGCGGAAGACAGCCGGGATGTTCGACCATCCCGCTCGGGACGACGTCTCTACCCGGTTGCGCCAGTCCACGTTATGTCGACACGGACGCCGACGATGTCCTCTACCTCGAAAAGGCGGAGAACGCCGCAACGAGCGGCGCTCCCAAAGGCAACACTGGCCTGAGCCGCCGCTCATGTCATGGCCGCTCTTGCGGCGATTGACGCCAACAGCCGTTAGGAGAAGTTCATGCGCACCTTCCTTGCCGTCGCTGCCCTCGCAACTCTCGCCGTGTCCGCAATGCAGGCCAGAGCACAGATACCGGTGATCGACGGCGCCAATCTGCAGAAGGCCGAGGAGATCGCCACCAGCACGCAGAAGATCCTCAACGCCGACCAGCAGATCATGCAATATACGCAAAGGACGCTTCAGGCCGTGACCGGCGACCGATCGACCGATGCGCAGGGGGCGCTCGCGCGGATGGCGCTCGGGTCGGGCTTTTCCATGGCGCAGGCGCCCTCCCTCGCGTCGGTGATCTCCGGCGGCACGCTCTCCTTCGCCGGCATGGATCCGAACGCACAGAAATTCGTGTCGAGCCTGATCAACGGTCTGCAGCTCGTGCAGACCATTACCGGGCTTGCCGACGGACAGACCCGCCCGGTCGACACAGCCTACAAGAACTCCGTGAATGTCGCGGCGACCTTGTCGGGGCTGATCAGTTCAACCCAGGCGGCGGTCCAGCAGCGCGCTTCGGCCCTGAAACAGGGAGGCCAGCAGATCGGTCAGGCACAAGACCTCAAGGGGAGCGTCGATCAGAACACGCAGGTCCAGGTTCAGACCGGGCTGACGGTCAACGAGCTGAACGGCGTCGTCAACAATGCCGCGGCGGCGGCCAACCAGGCCAATCTCGACCGCCTCGCGGCGGAATCGGCCGCCGCACGCGCCATGAAGTTCACTCAGTAACGCAGCAAGCCGCACGAAGGCCGGACATTTCGAGACGGCCGGTCATCTTCCAGGAAACAGCATGTCGAGATCCCTGATCATTCTTATTGTGGCCGTAGCGGTTGTCGCCGGCATCCTCATCGGCCGTTACGCGCTCTATCCAACCACGCCGCAGGCCCGGAGTGTCGCAGGGCAGGGGCGGCAAGGCGAAAAGGGCGCCGCGGCCGCAGCTTCCCGCGCCATGACCTTCACGCAGTCCAGGACACCGGGCCGTTGAAGGCCGCTCCCCTCCTTCTTGCCGGCCTGCTGATCCTGCCCGGCGGCTGCGCCTACAGGCCGTTGAAGGCACCCTGCTCGCCGGACGACGCCCCTGCGCCACTCGCCTACACCGGTGCCACGCTGGCGCCTCCTGCTGACAAGGCGCTCGACACCGTCGCTTCCTGCGGCCCGATGCGGCCGATCTAGGGACAGCGCATGGCGAACGGCTTCAATATCACCTCGCTTTTGCAGTCGGTCGACCATCTCGGCCAGAATTATGTCTCGACGGCCTATCAGGCGCTCGCCGCCGCGGCGACCGCCGGTGGAGCGACCAGCGTCGCGGGGCTGCTGCTCACGCTCTACGTCATCTTCTGGGGCATCGGCATCTGGCAGGGTACAGCGACGGGCGGCCCAGCCGATCATGCGTTCCGGCTGTTCCGTGCCGTGCTGATCTATGTGCTTGCGACCCGCTGGGGCGAATTCCAGACCTTCATCTACAACGCCCTCAATGACGGTCCTTCGGCGATCGGCAATGCGCTTCTGAGCGCCGTCACCTCCGCCAACAATACCGGCACGTCGGTGAACCTCACCTCCGTCAACGGCGTCCAGACGGCGCTGCAGAACATGTGGGATACGACGAACAGCGCGACCGA
>SCRB01000518.1 GCA_004299545.1 Rhizobiaceae bacterium | reverse complement strand
GCTCTCCTGACGACACCGGCGGCCGCGGGCCGATTCGGCGGCTTCGAACTGCCGATCGGCATCGGCTGGATCGGCGCCTTCCTCGTCGCCGGCCTGCTCTCCGCCGCCATCGGCTGGATGACGATCAGGCTGCGCGCCGATTATCTCGCGATCACCACCTTCGGCTTCGCCGTCGCCATTCAACTCGCCGCCCTCAATCTCCAGGGGTTGACCGGCGGACCATTCGGCATTGGTTTCATCCCGCGTCCGTTCAATGCTTACGCCAGCAGCTCCCTCGTCTTCGGTCTCGGCAATCTCGCGGTCGTCGGCGTTGTTGTCGTCGTCGTCTATAGCGTGCTCCAGCAGCTGACGCGCTCGCCCTGGGGGCGGGTGCTGAGGGCGATCCGCGAGGACGAGACCGCTGCCGCCTCGCTCGGCAAGAACCCGACGCGCTTCCGCCTCCAGGCCTTCGCGCTCGGCGGCGCGATCATGGGCCTCGGCGGCGCGGTCCAGGGGCACTTCATGGGCTTCATCGCGCCGGAAAACTATCTGCCGATGCTGACCTTCCAGGTCTGGGCGATGCTGATCGTCGGCGGCTCGGGCAACAATCGCGGCGCGATCCTCGGCGCCGTGCTCGTCTGGGGCATCTGGGCGCTCTCGGCCGCCTTCATCGACGCCGTCTCGCCGGCAGGCCAGCAGGCGCGCGCGGCGGCGCTGCAGATTGTCATCATCGGCGTCCTCCTGTGCATCATCCTGCTTCTCAAGCCGCGCGGCGTCATCGGCGAACTGAGGACCGTCTCGCGGCATCTAGGCGAGGTGGATTCCACGTCCGGCGATCCCGCCGCGGAAGATACCTCCAGCAAGATCGACCTGATCGGGACCGGAAAACCATGACCACCGCCACTCCTCCGCGAACGCAACTGCCGGGCGGGCTTTCCGTCAGCCGGATCATGACCGGGCTCTGGCAGATCGCAGATCTTGAACGCACCGGCACGCCGCTCGATGCCGACGCGGCCGCTGGTGCTCTCGACGCCTATGCCGATGCCGGGTTCGATAGCTTCGACATGGCCGATCACTATGGCAGCGCCGAAATCGTCGCCGGCAGATTGATCGAGCGCCGCCGCGAACGGGACGTCTCTCCCGCCGTCGCCTTCACCAAATGGTGCCCCGTGCCGGGAGCCATGACCCCCGCCATCGTCCGCGCCGGGGTGGAGGAACGGCTGCGGCGGCTCAAGGTCGATAAGGTCGATTGCCTCCAGTTCCACTGGTGGACCTTCGAGCACTCCGCGTGGATCGACGCGCTTCATGCGCTGAAGGAGCTTCGTGACGAAGGGCTGATCGGGCTGATCGGGCTCACCAATTTCGATGCCGCGCATCTCGCCCTTGCGATCGCCGACGGGATTCCAGTCGCCACCAACCAGGTGTCGTTCTCCCTCGTCGACAGGCGGGCGGCCGGTGAACTCTCCACGGTCTGCCGGTCGCGCGGCACGCGCCTGCTCGCCTATGGCACGCTCTGCGGCGGTTTCCTCGGCGAACGCTGGCTCGGCAAACCGGAACCGGCCTCCGAGGACACCTGGAGCCAGATGAAATACAAGCGTTTCATCGATGCTGCCGGCGGCTGGGGCGCCTTCCAGGGTCTCCTGCGTGCGGCCGCCGCGATCGCCGACCGCCATAACGTCTCGATCGCCAATGTCGCGACCCGCTGGGTGCTTGACCATCCGGCGGTAGCCGCCGTCATCATCGGTGCGCGGCCGGGGCTGAGCGAGCACCGCGCGGACAATCTCAGGCTCTTCGATTTCACGCTCGACGCCGAGGACCATGAGCGCCTCGATGCGGCTTTCACGCTCATGAAACCTATCCCCGGCGACTGCGGCGACGAATATCGGCGCCCGCCCTATCTCACCGCATCGGGCGATCTCAGCCATCACTTCGACCTTATCGAACCGGTCTTCCATGCCGAAACGGTCCCCGGCCGTCCCGATCGCCAACGCGTCTCCTCGGGCAGTGTCTGGGAACCGCTCGCTGGCTTCAGCCGGGCGATGCGCATCGGCGACCGCATCGTCGTCTCCGGCACCACCGCCACGCATGGCAGCGATGTTTGCGTGGCCCCAGGCGATGCCGGCGCGCAGGCCGTCTATATCCTCGACAAGATCGGCGCCAGCCTCAGCGCGCTCGGCGGCGGTTTCGAGGATGTCATCCGCACGCGCGTCTACCTGAAGGATGTCGGGGACTGGGAGGCGGTATCGCGCGCCCATGGCCGCGTCTTCGGCGCCATCCGCCCGGCCAACACGCTGCTGCAGGCCGGTGAACTCGTCGGCGGCTACAAGGTCGAGATCGAAGCCGAAGCAGTCCTGCCGCCGTGTACCGTCGCCACATCCGGCGGCGGATCGGATTAGAACCTTGCTGCTTCGGGACCGCCGGGACAGGTGAGATCACTCACCATCCGCCGCCGGTTCCGGTTGGAAGGTCGCGACAATGGTGGCAGCGATCAGGATGCCTATTAGAACTCCCGGCTTTGTCTCAAT
>SCRB01000517.1 GCA_004299545.1 Rhizobiaceae bacterium | reverse complement strand
TCTGACGATGCCGGGCGACCTGTAGTCGTATGGTTTCGCGATGATTTGCGTCTTTCCGACAATCCGGCATTGCAGGCAGCAGCCCAGTCTGGCTGTCCAATCCTTTGCATCTTCGTTCACGACGAAAAATCCGAAGGGCTGAGACCTCTCGGCGCCGCCGCGCGCTGGTGGCATCACGGATCCTTGAAGAGCCTGGACGAAGCTTTGCAAAGCCAGGGTGGCCGCATTTCGATTTACAACGGTTCGGCAGTATCGCTCGTGCCCGAGCTTGCGGAAACGTACAAGGCTGCGGCGGTATTCTGGAACCGCAGATATGGTGCGGTCGAGCGACAGGTCGACGAGGCGGTCAAGAGGGCGCTGAAGTCCCGCCGGATCGAAGCGAAAAGCTTCAATGGCCTCCTGCTTTACGAGCCATGGTCGATCAGGACCAAAGCGGATGGACCGTTCAGGGTGTTTTCCGCCTTCTGGCGCGCCGCGCACGAATTCAGTGAACCTGCTCCGCCGCTTCCGGCACCGTCTAGGCTCCCGTTTTTCGAAGAGGCGGACAAGAGCGGGCCGGTCCCGACTACGCTCGCTGATCTCGCATTGGAGCCGTCGTCGCCAGACTGGGCCGGCGGTCTGCGCTCGACCTGGCAGCGCGGAGAGGCCGGAGCACAGGCGCAGTTGGAGCATTTTCTGGAGGAGCATCTGGCAGAATATGCCGACTTGAGGGATGTCCCCGATCGGCCGGCGACATCGCGGTTGTCGCCTTATCTGCGTTTCGGCAACATCTCGCCGCGACAGGCGTGGCATGCCGCCAACGCTGCCGCTCACGCCGGACGGCATGGGACCAGCCGGAACCTGGAGAAATTCCAGTCCGAGCTGGGCTGGCGCGAATTTTCCTACCATCTTCTCTACAACAACCCCGGCATGGCGACGAAAAACCTGCAGCCTAAATTCAACGGGATGCCATGGCGAGACGACGCGAAGGCACTTAGGGCATGGCAACACGGCAGGACAGGCTATCCGATCGTCGATGCGGGGATGCGTGAACTCTGGGCAACAGGCTGGATGCATAACCGGGTGCGCATGGTCGTTGCGTCATTTCTGATAAAGCATCTCCTCATCGACTGGCGCCAGGGCGAAGCCTGGTTTTGGGACACACTTGTCGATGCGGACCCGGCCAACAATTCCGCAAGTTGGCAATGGGTCGCTGGCTCCGGCGCTGATGCCGCTCCCTATTTCCGGATTTTCAACCCCGTCCTTCAGGGAGAAAAGTTTGATCCCGAAGGCAGCTATGTCAGGCGATGGGTTCCGGAACTCGCCGGTCTTCCAGCATCCATCATTCACCGACCCTGGCAGGTACGCATCCGCACGGCCGGTCGCGGCTCAAAAGTTGGCAATTCCTATCCTGATAGAATTATCGATCATGACCAGGCTCGCCGACGGGCGCTGCAAGCCTATCGCGATCTGGACTGAGGGAAGAAACTGAAAATCCGACGGCGAGCCTTCGCAGGCGACTGCCAGAAATCACTGCGGCTCGGACTGGACAAATGCCGATTGGCTTCCGCTTTGCGTAAAACATAAAACCCGACATCGATGGTTCCAGCCCTGAAGCCGGCCTCGCAGTAGCAGAGATAATAATCCCAGAGCCGGCGGAACCGTTCCGGAAAGCCCATCGCCTCTATCCTTGGCCAGGATGCGAGGAAGCGTTTGTGCCATTCGGCCAGTGTCCTGGCGTAACTTTCGCCGAGGCTTTGCGTCGCCGCCATCTTCAGGCCGGCGGCCTCGGCATGGCCGGCGATTATCTTTCTCGTAGGCAGCATGCCGCCGGGAAAGATGTGGCGCTGAATAAAATCGGGCGAGCGGCGGTAGCTTTCAAAGCGCGCCTCATTGATGGTGATCACCTGAAGGACGGCGATGCCGCCCGCGTTCAGGCGATCATACAACGTCTTGAAATAAACCGGCCAGTAAGCCTCGCCGACGGCTTCCAGCATTTCGATCGAGACGATCCGGTCATATGAGCCCTGGACGTCGCGATAGTCCGTCATCTCCAGCGAGATCTTCCCGGCAAGATTTTCGTGTTCCGTCCGCTCCCCGGCAAACACCAGTTGCTCGGACGATAATGTCACGCCGGTGACACTGGTGCCTGCGCGGGCCAATCTCAGAGCCAGCGCCCCCCAGCCGCAGCCGATCTCAAGGACATTTTCGCCGCCGCGCAAGTCCAGGAGTTCGAC
>SCRB01000056.1 GCA_004299545.1 Rhizobiaceae bacterium | reverse complement strand
CCGAGATAGGTCTGGGACGCATAGCCTGTCAGGAGCAGGCCTGCGATCGACGCGCATATGCCCGATATGATGAAGGCGCCGAAATAGACCTTGCGGCTGTCGACGCCGGACAGGAAGAGGGCTGGCTCGTTGTTGCCGATGGCATAGAGATACCGGCCGAAGCGCGAGCGCGCCAGCACGATGATCGTGATGATGGCGAGCACAGCCCATACCACCGCGCTGGCTGGGATGCCGCCGATCCGCCCGATGGCGAGGTAGCGGATGAGGTCCGGCACGTCCGATTTCGGCGGCTGGGCGTTGGTGTAGACCAGCGCGATACCTTCCAGCAGCGCATTCATCGCCAGCGTCCAGACCAGGGAATGCAGCCTGAAGATCGCCAGGCCGATTGCGTTGATGGCGCCGACAACGGCGCCGCAGAGGAGGGCCGCGAGCACTGCGACGGCGACGCTGTGGCCGTTTGCATAGAGCGTGGCCATCAGGATGGCGGAAAAGGTGAGGTTCCACGGCACCGACAGATCGATCTGGCCGGTCAGGATGACCAGCGTCTGGCCGATCGCGATAATCCCGATGAAGGAGGCGATCTGGAGTTGCGCTCTGACATTGCCCATCGAGGCGAAATGCGGATTGTAAATGACGGCCGCGACGATGAGGACGGCAAGCAGCGCATAGGCGACGGCCACGCCATTGCCAAGCCAGGCGGTGAGAGATCTGGGCTTTGCGGTTTCGATACTGGCCATCGATCAACTCCTCAGCACGGCAAGCCAGTTGCGCGCACGCAGCGTCCAGGCATTGCCGAAGACGAGGACGACGATCAGGATGCCGCCCTGAAAGATGCTCTGGTAGAAAGGTGAGACGCCGGACGCGAAAAGGACGCTGATGATGATCGAGATGAAATAGGCGGCTACGATCGGCCCGAGCGCGACGCCGCGCCCGCCGCCTAAAAGTGCGCCGCCGAAGACGACGGCCGCGACGGAATTGAGCGTATAGGTCGTGCCGACGTTGGCGTCGCCCGATGTCGTCTGCGCCGTGAGGAACAGCCCGGCGCACGCCGCGAAGAAACCGCCCAGCGCATAGGCTGCGATCAGGGTCCGGTTGACGTTGATCGCCGACATATGCGCGCCGCCCGGATTGTCACCGACGGCATAGATGGCAGTGCCGAGGCGGGTGCGCATGATCGGCGTCCAGATGAGAAGCGCGACGGCGAGCACGACGACGAAGGCGTAAGGGAGATAGCCCCAGGCGCTCGTCAGCGCATGGGCATAGAAATCGGGAACGGCTCCGCCGGGCTGCGGCCGGATCAGGAGCGCGATGCCGGAATAGACGTAAAGTGTCGCCAGCGTGACGATGATCGGCTGGATGCGGCCATAGGCGACGAAAAGCCCGTTGATCATCCCCGCGACCGTGCCGACCGCGAGCGTCAGGATGACAACGCCGATCACGCTTGCCGGCCCGGTGCCCATATAGGTGGCGGCAACGCAGTTGGTGAGGCCGACGATGGCGCCGACGGAAAGATCGACGCCTCCTGTCAGGACGACGATCAGTTGCGCCAGCGCCGCGAGTGCCAGCGTCGTGCCTTGGTTGGCGAGTGTCCTGAGGCCGAACGGCGAAAGGATGAGCGGCTGCTTGTACCAATAATAGGCCAGCAGCAGGATGAGCGCGACGATCGCCACCAGCGAGGTCTTGTAGCGCCGGAAAATCACGGACGGGCTCCCCTGTTAACCGGGCTGCCGGCTGATCCGTTGGGAGCCTTCCGCTTGAGGCCGAGCGAAGCCGCCAGGATATTCTCCTCGGTGATGTCGGCGCCGGTCAGTTCGGTGACCATCGCCCCATCGTCCATGATCAGCACCCGATGGCACAAGCCGATCAGCTCGACCGGTTCGGTCGTGTAGAGAACCACCGCCTTGCCCTGTTTGGTCAGGTCGGTGATCAACTCGTAGAAGGCGTGCTTCGTACCGACGTCGATGCCGCGCGTTGGGTCATAGAAGAGGAAGATATCGGAGCCGGCATCGAGCCATTTGGCAATGACCAGCTTCTGCTGGTTGCCGCCTGAAAGCGAACGCGCCGGCTGTTCCATCGAGCCGACGCGCACCGACAGCCGCGCGATCATCTCCTCGACGAAGGCGCGCTCGCGCGCCGGCAAGACGAAGCCGAAACTGCCATATTTCGGCAATGTGGCGAAACTGATATTCTCGCGCACGCTCATCGGCAGAATAAGCCCTTCGGTCTTGCGGTCCTCCGGGATCAGGACGATCCCCGCCTTCTTTGCGCGCCATGGCGTGCCAAGGCGCACCGGCTTGCCGTCGACCCGGATCTCCCCCGTCAGCCGGCGATAGGCGCCGAAAAGCGCCAGCAGCAATTCGCCCTGGCCCTGCCCCTCCAGCCCGGCGATACCGACCACCTCTCCACGCCTGACCGAAAAGCTCACATCATTGATTCTCGTGCCCCCGGAGAGGTGATCGACCTCCAGGAGCGGCCGGGCATCCGCGGCAACAACGTTGCGTTGCGGGAAAGCGCGCTCGACCCGTTCGCCGAGCATCATCTCGACGATCTCTTCGTCGCTGCACTCGGAGGCGTTGACGCTGGCAACATGGCGGCCGTTGCGGAAAATGCTCATCCGGTCGACGAATTCGCGGATTTCGCTCATCCGGTGCGAAATGAAGACGACAGAGGTGCCGCTTTTTGCCAACTTGCGCAAAAGCTCGAACAGCCGCTCGACCTCCTTGCGACCGAGTGCCGATGTGCCTTCGTCGAGGATGAGCAGGCGAGGCCGGCGCGACAGCGCCTTGAAGATCTCTACCAATTGCCGGTCGGCGAGCGACAGTTCGGAAATAAGTGCCTCGGGATCGAGATGCGTTATGCCGAGGTTCTCGAAAAGCCCCTTGACCGTGGCACGCATGTGCTTGCGGTTGATCTGGCCGAGCGCACCCGTCGGCTCATGGCCGATCATGATGTTCTGGGCGACGCTCAGATGCGTGAAGAGGGAGAGCTCCTGGAAAACCGTGGCAACCCCCTTGGCGGCAGCATCGGCCGGTCCTGAGAACGTCGCTTCCTCTCCGGCGATCCGGATCGTTCCGGCATCGGGCTGGTGCACGCCGCTCAGGATTTTCACCAGCGTGCTCTTTCCCGCGCCATTCGCGCCGAGGAGGGCGTGGATCTCGCCCTCCCGGCAGATGAAGTCGGCCTCGCTCAAGGCGTGAACGCCGCCGAAACTCTTCGAGATACCGCGAGCTTCGAGCAGCACGCCGGCTTCGGTCCCTTTGGCCGGGCTCGTTTCAACGCTCGTCAATGATGGAGCCTCCGCAGGGGATCCCCCAACTCCCGGCTCAGACTTTCTGCTTCAATATGGTCTGGATGTCGAACTTCAGGCCGCATTGAACGATATTGATCGGCGTGAAGAAGCTGTCCGACAGGTCGGGGAAATAATTGACGCCGGCCTTCAGCGTGTCCGTCGTCGCCGTCGGGAGTGGCACGCTGATCGATTGCGGCACCTTCTGTCCCTGCAGGATGGCGATCGCGGCCTTGATCGACAGGGCCGAGAGCGCCGGCGATTGGCCGATCGACAGCATCGGGAATTTCAGTTTCGCCGCAAGCTTGCGGAAACCGTTCTCCGCCTCACCCGCGATCGGCGGAATCGCCGCTCCCGCCTGTTGGAAGGCACGGATGACGCCGGTGTCGCCGCCCTGGCACCAGACCCCGTTGAATTTCGTGCCTGCTGCCAGGGCGTTGGCGGTCACTTTCTGCGCCGTGCCGTCATCCCAATCGCCGTAGACTTCCGTTGTTTTGATGCCTTTGTGCTTGCCGAAAACCTCCTTGGCCGCACGCGTGCGTTCCTCGTCCACGAAGGTGCCGGCGACGCCGCGCACCATGAGCACATTGCCGCTGTCGCCCATCTTCTCGACGATGAAATCGGCCCATTTCTTGCCCATCTCGTAATTGTCTTCGTTGACGATGACGGCCTTCTTCGTCGTCACCAGACTATCGAACGAGACGACGAGGATGCCGTTGTCGACAGCCTGGTCGATCACGGAATTCAGCCCTGTGGGGGTCGCCGCGTCGATGACGATGGCGTCGACACCGCTCAGGATCATCTGGTTGATCTGGGCGATCTGCGCGTTCACGTCGTTGCCCGAGCTGGAAACCTGGAAACTCGCAATGTGCGGCTTGACGTCCGGCAATTCGGTATAGGCCTTGGCGATCTGCACCATCTCGGTGCGCCAGGTGTTGCCGATATAGGAATTCGACAGGGCGATCTTGTAGGGGCCGTCCTTCTTCTTCCAGGACACCATCGGCGTGTCCGACTTGGCCGGCAGCAGGCACTTTTCCTCGGCGGCGAAGGCGGTGCGCGCGAAGGTGCCGCCAAAGGCGGCCGCACCGGCGCCAGCGGCCATCAATCTCATCAATTCTCTGCGGTGCATATCCTGTTCCTCCCGGAAAACGCATGACTGTCAGAACAACGCAGCGCGCAGACTATGGTATCCGTCTATCGCCTTCAAGCTTCTGCTCAAACCCGATGACAATTGTATCGCACCCGGCCCTCCTCCACCGGCCGATCGATCCGCTTGTCTTCAGATCAGCCCGCGTTTCGCCAGGTTCCGCATCAGGGCGGCGATTCCGAAGCTCCAGGGCGGGCATTCGGTTGAAAGCCGCACCGTATTGGTCAACGTGCCGAGCGCCGGCGTCGAGATCGACACGCGGTCGCCGATCTTGTGGGTAAAGCCCTCGCCTGGCATGTCCCTGTCCTCGACCGGCGCGAACAGCGTCCCGAGATAGAGCACGAAACCATCCGGATATTGATGGTGGCGGCCAAGCGTCTGCGCCACCAGGTCGAGCGGATCGCGGCTGATTTCCTTCATGGAGGAATGGCCGTCGAGCACGAAGCCGTCCTCGCCCTCGATCCTGAGTGCAAGTTCGGCGTCGCGGATGTCATCCATGCCGAAACCATCGTCGAAGAGCCGGACGAAAGGCCCGATCGCGGAGGAGGCGTTGTTGTCCTTCGCCTTCGACAGAAGCAGTGCCGAACGTCCCTCCAGGTCGCGCAGATTGACGTCGTTGCCGAGCGTCGCGCCCTTGATCCGCCCCCTGCTGTCCACGGCCAGCACGACTTCCGGCTCGGGATTGTTCCATTTGGAGATCGGATGCAGGCCGACCGAGGCGCCCCAACCGACCGACGACAGGGTTTGAGCCTTGGAAAAAACCTCCGCGTCGGGGCCGATGCCGACTTCGAGATATTGCGACCACAAGCCTTCCTCGATAAGCGCCGCCTTGACCTTCGCCGCTTCGGCGGAGCCGGCCTTGAGGTTGCGTAGGCTATCGCCGATGATCGAGGCGACACGGGCACGGATCTTTTCCGCCAGCGCGGGATTTCCCGCCGCCCGTTCCTCGATCACGCGCTCGACCATGGAGCGTGCGAAGGTGACGCCGCAGGCCTTCACCGCCTGCAGGTCGCACGGCGCGAGAAGATGAGCCGCGGCATTGCCGGCGGGCTCAACCGACTGTGCGGCGATCTCCTCCAGCGAGCCGACAGCCGTTCCGTCCGCTTCACGGACAAGTGAAACCGGATCGTCCTGTTCCAGGAGGTCGCGCATTGTCGGGAATGCGCGACAGGTGATGTCGATCACCTGGCCGTCACGTACCGTCACGACCGACGGCCCTTCGAGGTCGAGCCGCCAGAGCCGGCCGACGAACAATCCCGCTGGTAGCCGCATCTTTCCTGCTCCGTCTTTTGTCTTGCGTCCGCTTCCGGGCGGACGTCACAGCACCTGGTCGAGGAATGCCTTGGTGCGTGGGTCGGTCGGGTTGCTAAAGAACTGGTTCGGCGGCCCGTGTTCGACGATTACCCCGCGATCGGTGAAATAGATATGATTCGCCACCTCGCGGGCGAAGCCCATCTCATGCGTCACCAGAAGACAGGTCATACCCTCCTGCGCCAGTTCGCGGATGGTGACAAGCACTTCCTTGACGGTTTCGGGATCGAGAGCCGCCGTGACCTCGTCGAAGAGCATCACGTCGGGCTGCATCGCCAGGCTGCGCGCGATGGCGACGCGCTGCTGCTGGCCGCCCGACATCTCGCCGGGATAGGCA
>SCRB01000055.1 GCA_004299545.1 Rhizobiaceae bacterium | reverse complement strand
CCTACCCCGGAAACCGACAGGGCGCCCGCAGGCGCCCTTGGACAAGCTTCAAAGCGGGCGATCCTGCGCGTTCAATGCGAAGGCGCGGTCTCGTGCCAGATCTTGCGCTTGGTCATATAGACCAGAGCACCGAAGATCAGCAGGAAGATGATCACGCGGAAGCCGTATTCCTTGCGGACTTCGAGATGCGGCTCCGCCGCCCACATCAGGAACGCGGCCACGTCGGTCGCATACTGGTTGACCGTTTCGGGGGAGCCGTCGTCGTATTTGACCTGCCCGTCGGAAAGCGGCGGCGGCATATGGGTCGACGCCGCCGCGATGAAATAGGGATTGTAGTAGGTCCCCTGCGGGATCGTCATGCCTTTCGGAGGCGTCTCGTGGAACCCCGTCAGGAGCGCATGAACATAATCCGGCCCTGCCGTTGTATATTGCGTGAAGATGTCGAAGATGAATTGCGGAAATCCGCGCTCCACCGCGCGCGCCTTGGCGATCAGCGAAAGATCGGGTGGCGAGGCACCGAGGGCAGCGGCGGAGGCTTCCGCGTTCGGAAATGGCGCCGGGAAATAGTCGGAGGGCTTGCCGGGCCGCTCGAACATCTTTCCCTCGTCGTTCGGCCCGTCCTTGATCTGGTACTGCGAAGCGAACGCCTTCACCTGGGCGTCGCTGTAGCCGAGGCCTTCGAGGTTGCGGAACGCGACCCGGTTGAGCGAATGGCAAGACGAGCAGACTTCCTTGTAGACCTTCAGCCCACGCTGGAGTTGCGCCTTGTCGTAGGTGCCGAACGGACCCGAGAACGACCAGTGAAGCTGCGGCGGCTCCTTTATGGGGAAATGCGTCGGTTCCGCCGCGTTTTCCTGCGCCATCGCCGCCGGAATGGTGAAAGCGGCAAGCACGCTCAGAGCCGCCAATCCCTTGAGGACTTTTTTCATGACCATGCCCTTTCGGATCAGCTTCTGGTCTCGGGAGCCGCTGCTGCCCTGGCGGGCACACCGCCCCCGCCGCCCTTTTTCTCAAGAACGGACTCCGTAATCGAATTGGGCAGTTTTCGCGGTGTTTCGATCAACCCCAGAATGGGCATGATGACCAGGAAGAAGGCGTAGTAGAAGATCGCCCCGATGAGTGCGAGCGTCGGATAGATACCTTGCGGCGGCTTGGAGCCGAGCCAGCCCAGCATGACCACATCGACAAGGAAGATCCAGAAGAAGAGCTTGTACCACGGGCGATATACCGCGGAACGCACCTTCGACGTGTCAAGCCACGGCACAAGGAACAGAAGCACGATCGAACCGAACATGACGAGAACGCCGCCGAGCTTCGAATTGATCGGCCCGACATTGAAGGTGATGGCGCGCAGCATCGCGTAGAACGGCAGGAAGTACCATTCCGGCACGATCTCCGATGGCGTCTTCAGCGGGTTCGCCTCGACGTAATTGTCCGCATGGCCGAGATAATCGGGAATGTAGAAGATGACATAGGCGAAGACGAGGAGAAACACCACCATCGCGAAGCCGTCCTTCACCGTCGCATGCGGCGAGAAAGGCACGGTATCGCCCTTGGTCTTGACGTCGACGCCTGTCGGATTGGTTTGGCCGGCCACATGCAATGCCCACACATGCAAGACGACGACGCCGGCAATCATGAACGGCAGCAGATAATGCAGCGAGAAGAAGCGGTTGAGCGTCGGATCGCCGACCGCGAAACCGCCGATCAGCAATTGCTGGATCCAGTCGCCGACAAGCGGGATCGCGGAGAAGAAACCGGTGATGACGGTGGCGCCCCAGAAGCTCATCTGCCCCCACGGCAACACATAGCCCATGAAGGCTGTCGCCATCATCAGGAGGTAGATGATGCAGCCGAGAATCCACAGAAGCTCGCGCGGCGCCTTGTAGGAACCGTAATAGAGACCGCGGAAGATATGAACATAGACGGCGATGAAGAAGAACGAGGCGCCGTTGGAGTGCACATAGCGCAACAGCCAGCCGAAATTCACGTCGCGCATGATGTGCTCGACCGAATCGAACGCCAGGCCCGAATTCGCCGCGTAATGCATGGCCAGGACGATGCCGGTCAGGATCTGGATAACGAGCATCATCGAAAGGATGCCGCCGAAGGTGTAGGCGTAATTCAGGTTGCGCGGCACCGGATATGCGACGAATGAATCGTATACCAGCCTGGGAAGAGGCATGCGCTGGTCGAACCAGCGGCCAAAGCCGGTTTTCGGAGTGTATGTGGAATGCTGAAATCCGCTCATGTCGGTAGCCCCCTCTAGCCGATGGTCACGGACGTTTTGGACGTGAATTTATATTTCGGGATCGCCATGTTCTCCGGCGCAGGCCCCTTTCTGATTCGGCCCGCCGTATCATATTGCGATCCGTGGCAGGGACAGAACCAGCCGCCGAATTCACCCTCCTGGCCGAGCGGAATGCAGCCGAGATGCGTGCAGACCTGGACCATCACGAGCCAGGCCTCCTGCCCCTTGACCGTGCGGTTGGCATCGGTCGCGGGCGCATCGCTCGGCAGGTTGTCGTTGCGGGCGATCGGATCCTTGAGCTCCGAGAGCTTCACCTCCTCCGCCTCCTTCATCTCCTTGGGAGTGCGGTTTCGGACGACCACCGGCTTTCCGCGCCATTTCACGATCAGCGACATGCCGGGTGTGACCGACGACACATCAACCTCGACGGAAGCCAGAGCCAGTGTCGAGGCATCCGGCTGCATCTGGTCGATGAACGGCCACGCGACGCTCGCGGCGCCCACCACGCCGGCCATGCCCGTCGCTATATAGAGGAAATCGCGGCGGTTGGGTTCAATCGCTTCTGCGCTCACCTGACCAGAATCCTTCTACCTCAATCAAAGTCTCTGCCGACGGGATGTCCGTAAGCCCCCAGTCATGCCCCAACGGCGCCATCCTTGCGATGGGCCGGACGGATTCCCCCCGGCATTCAACCGGTTTTCTATGCGTACGGCAAAGGCTTGTCCAGACGCTTAGGGACGAAGTGGTCAGATTGTCGCGGGTATTGCGAGACCCCCCGGAAGAACGGCCGACGGGCAGCGTTTTCGCGCGTTGCGAGGCCGTCGGCCGCCGCTGAGCGCCCGCTCACATCGCCCCCAGCCGGACGAGCACTTCACGCGGGATGGCGTATTCCCGGATAATGTCGTCATGTCGCCGGAAACCGCACAGTTCGCGCTGGATAAAATAGGCATAGACCGCCCCTGCGGCTTTCTTGACGAGTTTCATGCGCGTTTCCGGATCGCCGTCATGCTCCTTCAGCCGCTCCAGTAACTGCGCGGCACGTTCTCCGGAGCGGCCGAGCGCCGATGCTTTCTCAGCGAGAATGTCGTATTCGAGCGCATTCCCCTCGACCTCGAGCGAAACTGGCAGGGTAAGTTGCCCGGGAAACCGCGATGCCATGACCGTTCTCCCCTCACTCGGCGGCCAGCCGCTCGGCGAGGAAGCCGCCCGACTGGCGTTTCCAGAGCTGCGCATAAAGGCCGCCGCTTGCGACGAGTTTCTCATGCGTTCCTTCCTCGACGATCCGGCCCTGGTCGATAACGATCAGACGGTCGAGCGCGGCTATTGTGGAGAGCCGATGCGCGACGGCGATGACGGTCTTGCCCTCCATCATGCGGTAGAGATTATCCTGGATCGCCGCCTCCACCTCCGAATCGAGCGCCGACGTCGCCTCGTCGAGAATCAGGATTGGTGCATCCTTCAGCATCATGCGGGCAATCGCTATGCGCTGCCTCTGGCCACCCGAGAGCTTGACGCCGCGTTCGCCGACATGGGCATCGTACCCCGTGCGGCCGCGTATATCGGTCACGCTCCCGATGAAATCGTGTGCCCGCGCCCGCTTCGCGGCCTCGACGATCTCCGTCTCGCTCGCGCCGGGCTTGCCGTAGGCGATATTGTCCCGGATCGAGCGGTGCATGAGAAGCGGTTCCTGGCTGACGACGCCGAACTGCGCCCGCAGCGAAGCTTGCGTCAGCGCGCGTACGTCCCGCCCGTCGAGCAGGATGCGGCCCGATTGAATGTCGAAGATGCGAAGTGCGAGATTGACGATCGTCGTCTTGCCGGCTCCGGACGGGCCGACGAGCGCAACGCGCTCTCCCGGCCGGATATGAAAGTCGAGTCCTTCGAAGATGCCGCCGCTTCTGCCGTAGTGGAAGGAAACATGGTCGAAGACGAGATCGCCCGTCGCACGCGGCATTTCCACGGCGTTTTCCGCGTCCTGGATCGTCGGCACGACGGAAATGACCCCGGTCGCATCCTGAACGGTCGCGAAATTGCGGATGAGGCCGTTGATGTTGAACATGACGAAGCCGGACATGGTGTTGAGCCGGAAGACGAGGCCCGTGGCCGCGGCGATGGCGCCGGTAGTGGCATCGCCTTCCATCCAGCGATGCACGGCCAGCACCATGATCGCGCTCATCATCACGCCGTTCAGAAGCGCGACGGCGGCGCGCACGCTGGTGATCGAGCGCGTCAGCGCCGTGATCGCGTCGAGGAACATATCCATGCTCTCGCGCACAAACCCATGTTCCCTGCGCCCGCTGTCGAAGAGCTTGACGGCGAGGATATTGGTAAAGGCATCGACCATGCGGCCGTTCATCACCGAACGGGCATCGGCGGTCCGGCGGCCGGCCGCCCTCAGGGGCGGGAGGAGATAATAGGCGATGGCGAGATAGCTCGCGAACCAGAGTGCGATGATCAGCACCATTGCCGGGTCGAGCGCGGCGAGGATCGTGGTCGCGAGGATCAGGAAGGTGGCGAAGCTCCACAGCGTCTGCAGCGAAGAGATGATGAAATCGCCCGTCGATTCGCCGGCCTGCATGATCTTGGTGGCGATACGGCCGGCGAAATCGTTCTGGTAGAAGTCGTAAGGCTGCTCGATGACGCGCCGGAAGGACTGCCACCGCACGAGTTGGTAGAAGTGCGGCACGATCACCTGCTGCTCGATGACGGCGTTGGCGATCACCATCGCCGCGCGCACGACAAGCACCAGGAGGAGAAGGGCGAGAAGCGCCGGCCAGTGATCGGCGACCAGCGCCGAAGGTTTCGACGAGTCGAGGAGATCGATCAGCCATCCGACCGACCAGTAGAGCGCGGCATCGACGCTTCCGGCCAGCCCGCCGATGACGAGGAGGAGCAGGAAAGGCCCCTTCGCCTGACGGGCGAAATACAGGATGAAGCGCCAGCCCTCGCGCGGCAGCGCCTCCTGGCCGGCGTCGCGGAACGGGTCGATGACGCCCTCGACCTTCTGCCACATTCTTTCTCGGAGCGAACTCATTCCGCCGGTCTCTTCAGTTTGTGCCCGTCCTCTTGATAGAGGAAGCCGCCCGACTGCCGCTTCCACAACCTTGCATAAAGGCCGTCTTTCGCGACGAGTTCGTCGTGCGTGCCGTCCTCGACGATCCTGCCGCCGGAGAGCACGACGAGCCTGTCGAGATTGGCGATGGTCGAGAGGCGGTGCGCTATCGCGATGACGGTCTTGCCGTGCATCAGGTCGTCGAGGTTTTCCTGGATCGCGGCTTCGACCTCCGAATCGAGCGCCGAGGTCGCCTCGTCCAGGATCAGGATGGGTGCATCCTTGAGGAAGACGCGGGCGATCGCGATGCGCTGCCTCTGCCCGCCGGAAAGCCTCACGCCCCGCTCTCCAACGACGGCGTCGTAGCCACGTCGCCCCTTGCTGTCGACCAGTTTCATGATGAAATCATGCGCCTCGGCGCGCTCGGAGGCGGCGATCATCTCCTCGTCGGTGGCGTCGGGCCTTCCAAGCTTGATGTTGGAGCGCAGAAGGCGGTGGAGCAGCGACGTGTTCTGAGTGACGACGCCGATACTGTTTCTGAGCGAATCCTGCGTAACCTTCGAAATATCCTGCCCATCGATCAGGATACGGCCTCCCTCGAGGTCGTAAAGACGCAGGATGAGGTTGACCAGTGTCGACTTGCCGGTTCCCGACGGGCCGATCAACCCTATCTTTTCGCCGGGTTTGACCACGAGGTCGATGCCATCGAGGATGCCGCCGCCATGGCCGTAATTAAAGGCGACATTCTCGATCCGGATCTCGCCCTTTGCGACCTTGATCGGCTTCGCCTGGGAAGCATCGGTAAGACCGAGCGGCCGCGCCACAAGCTCTTTCGCATTTTCGAGAACGCCGAGCGTCCTCAAAATGCTGTTCAATTGCGTCAGCAGGCGGGAAAGCAGCATGTTCAGCCGCAACACGAGGCCGAGCGTGAATGTCACCGCACCGATGGTGACGAGGGATTGCATCCACAGATCGACCGAAAACCACGCGATCGCGACGATCATCGTCCCGGAAAGAAGCGCAAGCGACGTGCGCACCGAAGTCAGGGTTCGGGTGAAGGCGAGATAGGCCTCCAGGTAGCGCTCGAAGCCATTCCTTATGAAGCGGTCATGCCCATCGGCGGCAAACAGCTTCAGCGTTTCGATATTGGAATAGCCATCGACGATGCGGCCGCTGACGGCGGAGCCGGCTTCGGCCGCCACTTCCGCCTGGCGGCGGATGGTCGGCAGATACCGCCAGGCGAGCAGGCCGAAGCCGATAATCCACAGCGCCACCAGGCCGGCAAGACGGAGATCGAGCACCGCCAGCGTTCCGAGCGTCGTGCAGCTATAGATAATCATGAACCAGATCACGGTTATCAGGCTTTCGAGCAGGTCGCCCGTCGCCTGCCCGCTCTGCCAGACCTTGTTGGCGATCGAGCCGGAAAGCTCGTCTTGGAAGAATTGGTAGGATTGCCGCGTCACATGGCGGTGCACCTGCCAGCGGACGAGGTTGTAAAACCCCGGGGCAATCGTTTGCTCATCGACCAAAGCGGCGATGAACAGCACCAGCGTGCGGCCGACGAGCACCGTCAGCAGCATGAAGGCGAGTTCCGGACCCGAATGCGCCCAAAGGCCCGTCCAGCTTCGTGGCGCAGGAAGGTCGTTCAGGATATCGACGAGGCGGCCGACGAAGAAGAAAAGCCCGGCATCGATCAACGGCGTCAGTCCGCCCATGACCAACATCAGGAAGAAAGGCGCCTTCGCCTGCCGCGCGTAGTGCCAGATGAAGGCAGAGAGCTTCTGCGGCGGTTGCAGGTCCGCCGGCTCCTGGAACGGAGCCAGCCAGCTTTCGAAAAGACCGTAGATGTATCCCGCAATCCTCACTCGGCGGCCTCCGCCCGATCGATATCGAGGAAGCCGCCGGACTGGCGTTTCCAAAGCTGTGCATAGAGGCCGTTTCGCGCGACAAGCTCGTCGTGTGTGCCTTCCTCGACGATCCGGCCCCCGTCCATGACGATCAGCCGGTCCATCGCCGCGATGGTGGAAAGGCGGTGGGCGATGGCGATCACGGTCTTGCCCTGCATGAGCGTGTAGAGGCTCCCCTGGATCGCCGCCTCGACCTCCGAATCGAGCGCCGACGTGGCCTCGTCGAGGATCAGGATCGGCGCATCCTTCAGCATGACGCGGGCGATGGCGATACGCTGCCGCTGGCCGCCAGAAAGCTTGACGCCGCGCTCGCCGACATGGACGTCACAGCCCTTGCGGCCCGCCGCGTCGCTCAGGCCGCGGATGAAATCCTCCGCTTCCGCCAGCCTTGCCGCCTGGAGCACAGCTTCCTCTCCGGCGTCAGGGCGGCCATAGAGGATGTTTTCCCGGACGGAGCGGTGAAGAAGGGAAATATCCTGAGTGACCATGCCGATATTGGCTCGAAGGGAATCCTGTGCGACCCCGGCAATATCCTGCCCGTCGACAAGGATACGACCCCCTTCCAGATCATAGAAACGCAAGAGCAGATTGACCAGCGTCGACTTGCCGGCGCCCGAGCGTCCGACCAGACCGACTTTCTCGCCGGGCCTGATTGCGAGCGAGAGCCCGTCGATGACGCCATGACCCTTGCCGTAATGGAACCGGATATCGTCGAAAAGGATCCCGCCCTTCTCGACGACGATCTCCGGCGCGCCCGGCGCATCCGTCACCAGACGCGGCAGCGAAATGGAGCCGATGCCATCCTGCACGGTGCCGATATTTTCGAACAATCCCGATACTTCCCACATGATCCATTGCGACATGCCCCAGAGCCTGAGCACAAGCCCGATTGCCACCGCGACCGCCCCGACCGAAACCGCTTCGGCCAGCCACAGCCCGATGGACAGTGCTCCCACCGAAAGCAGGAGAGCCGAGTTCAAGCTGTAAATGACGATATAGAGCGACGAGATCAGCCGCCCTTGCCGGTAGGCCGTCACCATGAAATCGCTCATTCCCTCGCGCGCGTAATCGGCTTCGCGGCGCGCATGGGAGAAGAGCTTGACCGTCTGGATATTGGTGTAGCTGTCGACGATACGGCCGGTCATCAGCGAGCGGGCATCGGCCTGCGCTTCGCCGACCTTGCCGAGGCGCGGAATGAAATAGCGCAGGACAAGGACGTAGCACAGAAGCCAGACACCAAGCGGGGCCGCCAGCCGCCAGTCGGAGGAGCCGAGGATGAACAGCAGGCCGAGGAAATAAACGATGACATAGTTCAGGACCTCGACGAACTTCACGACCGTCTCGCGCACCGCGAGCGCGGTCTGCATCAGCTTCGTCGCGATGCGGCCGGCAAATTCGTCCTGGTAGAAAGTCATTGACTGTTTCAGAAGATAGCGGTGCACCTGCCAGCGGATGCGCATCGGGTAGTTGCCGAAGAGCGTCTGGTAGGTATTCAGGGAAGAGACCGTTGCGAGGAAAGGCAGGGCCACCACAACAACCAGACCCATGCCCGCCAGTTTCCACCATTCCGTCTGGAGGAATGTTTGCCGGTTCTGGGCCGACAGCCAATCGACAATGTGGCCAAGGAAGCCGAACAGCCACACTTCGACGAGCGCGATCAGCGCCGAAGCGATCGCCGCGAGCAGCACGAAAGGCCAGGCCGGCCGCGTATAGTGCCAGCAGAAGGCGAGAAGCGTCTTCGGCGGTTCGACTGGTTCGGCGGCTGGAAAGGGATCAAGCCTTTCCTCGAACCAGTCGTACAGGGACCAGCGGGACATCGATCATCCTCATGCGAACCGCAGCAATATGGGGCGCCCCGAGGCGGATTTTCAGGCGGTGTCGCCGAAAGACCGTCAGGACAGCTGACGGAAAAGCGTCAGTCGCTTGCTGCGGGCGAGGCATGCAGCCTCTTTGAAAAAGAAAAGACCGTCACGGGATCGAATGAGTGCCGGAGGATCGTTCCAACAGGATTCGTGACGATGGAATCAGGGCCGTGTCGAAACGAAAACCGCCGTCAGGGTGCGCGCGAAAAGCGCTTCGAGGCCCAAGATGGGAATATATTGATCTCCATTCCTGCCTCCGCGGATTCGAGTTGAACGGACGCGCTCTATAGACCGTTTTGCCACGAATGGCCACCCCTCGGCGCGAAGACTCGTTGCACTGCTGGCAGGCCATGACAAAAGGGGGACAACGGGCGCAAGACGGCGGGAACGGGGGCGGATTGGGCTCAAACCGTCTTTGAACGAAAGATGTGCGTGCCGGCGGCCTTCCTGCTTTATTGCCGAGATGATTCGCATCGCGCTCTACCAACCGGACATAGCCGGCAATACAGGCACGATCCTGAGGCTCGCCGCGTGCCTAGCGCTGACGGTCGACATCATCGAGCCCGCCGGTTTCGACCTTTCCGACCGCGCCCTGAAACGGGCGGGCATGGACTATCTGGAAATGGCGGCGCTGAAGCGGCACCTCGACTGGTCCGCTTTCGATGCGTGGCGGCGCAGCGAAGGCCGCCGCCTCGTGCTTTTCACCACCAAGGCGACGCTCTCCTATGCGGATTTTGTCTTCCGGGCGGATGACGTCGTGCTCTTCGGGCGCGAATCAGCCGGCGTGCCCGGCCATGTCCACGACACCGCCGACGAGCGCGTCACCATCCCGATGCCCGGCGGTGGCCGTTCCCTCAACCTGGCAGTATCCGTTGCGATGGCCGCCGGCGAAGCGATGCGGCAATTGAAGTGAGACACGACGCCTGCTTCTCGCCAGCGCATCAATCGGCCGTCGGAAGCCGGCGCATGGTGAACTCGATCACGTCGCCCGGGCGCTCGCGCCAGCTCTCGATCTCCGTCCAGTAGGCCTGCTTCGGCCAGCGGTCCAGCCATTCGCGCGCCTTGGCGCGCGCCTCGCCGCGCGGCAAAAGAAACGTTTCCCGGAGGAACCCGTCACGCGGTTTCTTCGCTTCTCTGGCGCGCTGCTCGGCCAGTCTCTGCCTGAGACTGTCGAGCGACGGTCTTTGAGGGGTACGCAAAACGTCGCTCCTTGACCCGGAACAAGGAAAGTTTAGGTCTCCCTCGCAAAAAAGACGAGTCCCCGTGGATTTCGCACCGGACTCGTCTAATCTTCCTGTGTTCGGAGATTTTCGCATGGAACGTCCAGATCGGAAGAGC
>SCRB01000516.1 GCA_004299545.1 Rhizobiaceae bacterium | reverse complement strand
GACAGCCGCCCGCGCGTGGGCGGCTGCCGGAAGGGGGCTCTATTCCGTACCGCGCTTGCGGCGCGCCAGCATGTTGAGTCCCTCGACCAGGGCCGAGAAGGCCATTGCAGCGTAGATATAGCCCTTCGGCACATGATAGCCGAAGCCGTCGGCCACCAGCGTCATCCCGATCATCAGGAGAAAGCCCAGCGCCAGCATGACGATGCTCGGATTGGCGGCAATGAATTTCGACAGGGGTTCCGCAGCCAGAAGCATGACCAGAACCGCGCAGATGACGGCGATGAACATGATGCCGATCTCGTCCGTCATGCCGACGGCCGTGATGATGGAATCGATCGAGAAAACGATGTCCAGCATGAGGATTTGCAGGATCGCGCCCACCATCGTCACGGAAACCTTTCCGGTCACGCCGCTGCCATGGTCCTGGTCGGAAGGGTCGACGGAATGATGGATTTCCTTGGTCGCCTTCCACAGCAGGAAGGCACCTCCGGCGATCAGGATCATGTCGCGCCACGAGAAATCCTGCCCGAAGAGGGAAAAGACCGGCTGCGTCAGATGAATGATGATGGAAATGGTTGTCAGGAGCAGGAGCCTGAGGACGAGCGCCCCGCCGATGCCGAGGCGACGCGCCCGCTTCTGCAAATGTGCGGGAAGCTTGTTCGTCAGGATCGAGATGAAGATCAGGTTGTCGATCCCCAGCACGATCTCCATGACGATCAGGGTTGCGAGCGCCGCCCATGCGGAAGGAGAGGTGAGGAAGGAAAGATGAGGCAGAAGGTGATCCCACAAGGACATGCGCTTTTCTGTCTCCGCAAGGAAAGGCTCGCGCAGAAGTAGGGATACCGGTATGCGCCGTCAATGCCAGGCGCCGGAGATTTGACGATGTCCCCCGCCCGGATGGGGCGCCTCAGCCGCCATTCTTGCGATGCAGGAACGATGCCCGGTCGTTCTCCTCCTGCCGCAGCTTGATCTTGGCGCTCATCAGGTCCCTCCAGCCAACATAGCCGGCAAGCGTATTGTCCTGGCGCGAGACGACGACGAGATGCGCGGCATTGGCCTGGAGAAGCCGGTCGACGACGCTGTCCAGATATTCGTCCGGATAGGCGACGGGGATGGTCGTGCCCTGGACAAGCTCCGTGAGGGTCGTATGCCTGTGCTTGCCGTCGCGCCGCCATTTGAGCAGGGTCGGCGGATCGATGATGCCGATGACTTTCCTCTCCGCGTCGAGGACCGGAAAACTCGGATGCTTGCGTTCCGCATCCGTCAGGAACCGTATGGCGTCATGCAGCGTCATGCTTGCCGGAACCGTCTCAACATTCGGCGTCATGACATCCATCACTCTCGCGAGCGCGAAGGGATCGACGCGGTATTCGCGCACGATATGATAGCCGCGCCGCGCAATCTTCTCGGTCAGGATCGAGCGCTTCATCAACAGCACCGTCACGATATGGGCGCTCGAACAGGCAGCGATCAGCGGCAGCAGGACATGGGTGTTGCCGGTCAGTTCGGCAGCGAAGAAGGTGGCGGTGAGCGGCGAGCGCATTGTCCCGCCCATCGTCGCGGCCATGGCGATCAGTGCCCAGAAGCCGGCGGGCGCGGCGGGCAGGATCCCTATCCCGCTCAAGACGACACCCATGGCGCCGCCCATGATGAGCAGTGGCGCAAGGATGCCGCCCGACGTGCCCGAGCCGAGAGCGACGGCCCATATGATGGCTTTCACGACGAGCAGAACGATCGCCACCGAGGCAATGCCATGCCCCTCCAGCATGCGCCCGATATTGTCGTAGCCGACGCCGAGCGCGTGCGGCTCGATCAGCCCGCCGATGCCGATCACCACACCGCCGATCGCCGGCCACCACATCCAGTGGATCGGCAGCTTGAGGAAACCGTCCTCGCAGGCATAGACGAGCTGGGTCAGAAGGGCGGACAGGAGGCCGCCGGCGATGCCGATCCCGATCCATGCCACGAGCGCCGTGAGCGACACCGCCATCTCGCCATGGAAGGGAAACAGCGGCGAGGGCATATGGAGCGCGGTGCGCTCCACTTCGGCAATGATCGCGGCAACCGCGACCGGGATGAAGCTTCTGGGCGTCCATTCGAAGAGCAGGAGTTCGACGGCGAGCATGATGGCCGCGATCGGCGTGCCGAACACGGTCGTCATGCCGGCGGTTGCGCCGGCGACGAGGAGCGTCTTGCGTTCGCTGTCGCTCACCGGCAGCGCCTGCGCGATGAGCGATCCGATCGCACCGCCCGTCATGATGATCGGGCCTTCGGCGCCGAACGGCCCGCCGCTGCCGATGGCGATTGCCGAGGAGAGCGGCTTCAGGATCGCCACTTTCGCGTCGAGGCGCGAGCGGCCGAGCAGGATGGCCTCGATGGCCTCTGGGATGCCGTGCCCGCGGATCTTGTCGCTGCCGTAGCGCGCCATCAGGCCGACGATCAGCGCACCGACGACCGGGATGAGGACCGCCCAGAGGCCGAGAGACGATTGGGCGAGATCCGGCATCGCGACGGAGAAGCGCCCGAAATAGGCGAGGTTGGTGACGAGCCGGATCAGGTCGAGAAGCAGCAGACCGGCGATCACGCCGGCGGTGGAAACCACGACCGCGATTGCGGCAATGACCAGAACGCGCGGTCGCGTCGTGAAATCGCCAAGAACGGCATGGGCGGAGCGGGCGGGCCTCATACGAAGGCATTCCTTGTCAAATATAAGGGGTATCTGGTTGATGTATCGTAATACGACATATAAAAGTCAAGCCATGGTGTAGATTAGTGGAGCAGACAATCTCGGATGGACGAAGGCGAGGGCGAATGACGACGCCGAATGCACGACTGACTCAGGCTGGATACAGCGCGCTGGCGGAATTCCGCTACATCCTGAGGCGCTTTCTCGAATTCAGCGAGGAATCGGCAAGGCGTGCCGGCCTCACGCCGCGCCATCACCAGGCGCTGCTCGCCATCAAAGGCTATGGCCGCGGGCAGCCGATCACCATCGGCGAACTGGCCGAGCGCCTCAGGATCCGCCATAATACGAGCGCGGAACTCGCGAACCGGCTTTGCGAGAACGGCCTCGTGACCCGCAGCCAGGACAATGAGGACCAGCGCCGCGTCCTGCTTCAGCTCACCAGCCTTGCCGAGGAGCGCCTCGCCGACCTCTCAAACGCCCATGTCGACGAGTTGGCACGCATCAAGCCCATGCTCGAACGCGTTCTGGCGGAGTATCCGTAGAGAGATATCCGGCCGCCCCTCATCGCCCTCCTGAGTATATCGAAGGGCGGGCACTTCTCCCCGCATGCGGGGAGAAGGTGCCGGCAGGCGGATGAGGGGCGATATCCAACCTGGGGCGGCATAGCTCCTGAAAAGCTTGTTAGCTTTGCGCTTCGCCCTCGGCCGGTGTGACGACCTCGGCGGCGGCGGCGGCGGCTTCTTCCTGCGCCTTCTTGATCAGCGCCAGACGTTCGGCCGCCTTCTTCCCAGGCTGCGCCTTCACCGGATTGTTGCGCGGGCTGCGCTTGGAGATCCCGCTCTGGTCCAGGAAGCGTGCGACGCGATCGGTCGGCAGCGCGCCGTTGCCGAGCCAGTATTTCACCCGCTCGTCGTTCAGCTTGATGCGCTCGCCGTCCTTGGGAAGCAGCGGGTTCCACGAGCCGACCACCTCGATGAAGCGGCCGTCGCGCGGGCTGCGCACGTCGGCGACGACGACATGGTAATAGGGGCGCTTCTTTGAGCCCGCGCGGGAAAGACGGATTTTCAGCGACATTTCTTACTCCTGGTGTCTGTCTGTTGAAATCGGTTGTTGGGGGAAATCAGGTATTCGTGCTTCCGCCGTTTTCGGCGGCGATGTGCTCGTGATGGCGGATCACTTCCTTGACGACGAAGTTGAGGAACTTCTCCGCGAAATCGGGGTCGAGATGGGAATCGTGCGCAAGTTGTCTCAGCCGCGCGATCTGCTGCTGCTCGCGCGCCGGATCGGCCGGCGGCAGGCCATGGGTCGCCTTCAGTACGCCGACCGCCTTGGTGCAGCGG
>SCRB01000515.1 GCA_004299545.1 Rhizobiaceae bacterium | reverse complement strand
GCGGTCGAGCCGCATCTCGCGCGCCACCGGATGCGGCTCGTCGCGGGCGATCAGATGGGCGAAGCACCAGCCGGAGGCCGGGGTTGCCTTGAAGCCTCCGTAGCACCAGCCGCAATTGAGATAGAGATTGGGGATCGGCGTCTTGTCGATGATGGGTGAACCGTCCATCGACATATCCATGACGCCGCCCCAGGAACGCAGCGCCTTGACGCGCGACAGGCCGGGGATCATCGCGATACCGGCTTCGAAGACATGCTCGACCATCGCCATGTTGCCGCGCTGGGCGTAGGAATTGTAGCCGTCGAGATCACCGCCGAAGACCAGCCCGCCCTTGTCCGACTGCGAAATATAGAAATGGCCGGCGCCGAACGTCACGACAGTGTCGATGAACGGCTTCAGGCCTTCCGAGACGAAAGCCTGCAGCACATGGGTTTCGATGGGGAGCCGCAGCCCGGCCATGGAGGCGACCGCTGAGGAGTTGCCGGCGGCGGCAAGTGCCAGTCGGTCGCAGCCGATGAAGCCACGCGTCGTCTCGACGCCCTTGGCCCGGCCGTTCTCGACGCGGATGCCCGTCACCTCGCAATGCTGGATGATATCGACCCCCATCTCGTCGGCGCCTCGGCCATAGCCCCAGGCGACCGCGTCATGGCGCACGGTGCCGCCGCGCCGCTGCAACAGCGCGCCCATGATCGGGAAGCGCGCATTGTCGTAGTCGAGGAAGGGCAGCATCCGGCGCACGCCCTCGCGATCCAGCAGTTCGGCGTCGGCGCCGTGCATGCGCATGGCGTTGCCGCGCCGGGCGAACGCGTCGCGCTGGGGGTCGGAATGATAGAGGTTGAAGACGCCGCGCTGGGAGACCATGGCGTTGAAGTTGAATTCTTGCTCCAGCCCTTCCCACAGTTTCAGCGACCATTCGTAGAAGGGCTCGTTGCCGGGCAGAAGGTAATTGGAGCGGATGATGGTCGTGTTGCGGCCGATATTGCCCGAGCCGAGGTAGCCCTTCTCGACGATGGCGATATTGCGGATGCCGTGCTCCTTGGCGAGATAATAGGCCGTGGCGAGGCCGTGACCGCCGCCGCCGACGATGACGACATCGTAGCGGCTCTTCGGTTCTGGCTCACGCCAGACCGGCGTCCAGTTGCGGTTGCCCGACAGGGCGTTCGTGATGAGAGACGCAAACGAATAGCGCATGGACCAAATCCTTCGTTCATCGCGAAATATGCTGGAAAGGCCCGCCAGCCCTTGTCTGTGAGGGACAGGCTCGGATATGAATGAGACATGGCTCCAGAGTCCACATCCGGCATCCAGTCGGGCGCGCAGCATTTCGGTTTCATTCCGCTTCCGGGCTTCGCGCTGTTGTCCTATGCCACTGCCGTCGAGCCTTTGCGCGCGGCCAACCGGCTCGCCGGCCGGCCGCTTTATCGCTGGACGAACTACATCGTCTCCGGCGAGGAGACCGTCTCGTCGTCGGGCGCGAGCGTCCGCGGCGAGCGATTGCCTGTGGATCGCGGTTCATTGCACACCGTTTTCGTGACGGCGGGCGGCGAGCCGAAGGACTGGATGGTACGGCCGGTCATCGCCTGCCTTCGCCGACTCGCCCGACAGGGCGTGCGGATTGGCGGCATAGCCGGCGGACCCTATCTGATGGCGGCGGCGGGATTGCTTGCCGAACACCGCTTCACCATTCACTGGGAGCACGTGGAAGCGCTGGTCGAGGCGTTTCCCACGCTGAAGCCTGAGCGTTCGCGCTTCATCCTCGACCGCGACCGACTGACCTGCGGCGGCGGCATCGCGCCGCTGGACATGATGCACGCGCTGATCACGGAGCGTTTGGGCGAGGCGTTCGCAAGGCGCGTCAGCGACTGGTTCCTGCACACCCATGTCGATATGCCGTCGGCGCCGCAGCGCGCGTCGCTGGCCGAGCGCTACGGCGTTCATCACGCCGTGATGCTCGCTGTCCTGGAAAAGATGGAGGCGACACTGGCCGCCCCCCTCGACCGCGTCACGATGGCCGCCTTCGCCGGCATCAGCCCGCGCCATCTCGACCGGCTCTTCCGGACGCGGCTGCAAACGTCCTACCTGCATCATTATCATCAACTGCGGCTTGGCCATGCGCGCAATCTCCTGCGCCAGAGCGCGCTGTCGGTCACGGAGATCGCTTTCGCCTGCGGCTTCGCCAGCAGTTCGCATTTCGCACGCTGTTATCGCACGCAATTCGGTATAGCGCCGAGCGCCGAGCGGGAGGCGTAGTTAGTCTGAGCTTTTAGTCACGCCCCGTTGTTCTCAAATATTTCCCCGGCATGCCGATCCATTACCCGCAGCAAGTGGTATGTCCCGCATGGCGACGCCCCGATGATCTTCGGCGTCGGCGTGTTCGGTCAGAACCTGTTCGTGGACCCGAAGAACAGGATCGTAATAGCCAAGTTTTCGTCGCAGACACTGCACATGGACGAGGAGCGCATCCTGCTCACTATGCGTGGCACCGAGGCGATCCGCGGCTATTTGAGCTGATCCGGGTCATCGATGCGCATTGTCGATATTCGCGAGAAAACGGTTTAGAGCGGCCGAGGTGGAGTAAACGCCTTCAGGCAAATTCGCCGTGCTCACGCTCATAGGTGACTTGATCGATGCGCGCACGGCGGTAGGCATCCGGCAACGAAAGCGCCCATATGAACAGGCCGCCTGCATGCCTGCCGAGGAAAGATTGATCGGGCGTGGTGGTCAGATAGGTGAGCACCATGAAGACGAGCGTGAAGAAGGCGAATGCGAGACCCCGCTGCATGCGGCCCGTCATGACATGACCCATGCCGGGGAGGAGGCAGGCCACCAGAAGGACGAGGCGGGCGTTGGGCGGTTTCCTCATCGGCCGCTCGCTCTGGCGCACCCCTTCCGCGTAGTCCGGACATTGGCGGCCTCACCGAGAAAACGGGCATCGTCCAGCGCGCGCGCCAGGGCTTCCCGCGGCACCGCCCGCAGCGGAAAGCGCATCTGGCGGAAGAGCATATGCGCGCCGTGCCCGCCTTCCGACAGCCGGCGTACGATGCGCACGCCACGCGGGGTGACGGCAGCTTCCTTGAGCATCGGATCGGACAACAGAGCCTGGAAGGCTGCGCCGAGGCATGTGATCTCTTCTGGAGTAACGTCGCGCCCCCGCATCATCAATGGCGCGACCGGCAGGAACGGCGGATCGAGCCGGTCGGGCATATCCTGTACCATCGAATAGAATTCCGACCCGGTCGGCCGTGCCAGGATGCCGATATGCGGACGTGGGCGCTCTTCCGCCTCGTATAGCGTGACCTTGAGCCACAATTGCGGCAGCCGGCGTGTCACGAGGCTGTCGGCGATGATCTCGGCCTTCCAGCGACCGCCGTCACCAAGACACGCGCTGAGGACAGGAAACCCGTCCTCGCCATGCGCGACCACGCTTTCAGGGATCGTGCGCGCTGCCTCGTCGAGCAGCCCTGCCCGCATCTTCATCGCGGCGCGGTGCTCGTGCCGGCCGACCGCCCATAGCGACAGGGCCGCGATGACGATGAGAGTGAGGAGGAAAGCGCTGGCGGTTGTCACATTCACTCCGTGTGCGAGGCGGCGCCGATCCGGCGCCG
>SCRB01000514.1 GCA_004299545.1 Rhizobiaceae bacterium | reverse complement strand
CTTTCCAGCCGGGCGAGTTGCTGGCTGATAGTGGATTGCGTCATGTTCAGGCGCTCGGCGGCCTGGGTGAAACTTTCGGCATCTGCGATCGTGACGAAAGAACGGAGAAGGCGCGGATCGAGCATCTTTTCCTCACCATGGGTTGGCGTCGAGGAAACTCCTGTGGAGCGACCCCTTTTCCCGAATCATATTCAATCTCATAATATCATCAATTAATACATTTAATTTCCAAATAGATCATATCGAACCTATCTGGATGGCGTAGCGGTGGAACCCCGCCGTGCAGCAAACCACGGATTGCCACCGATTCGCCGATAGCCGGCCACCCCAAACGCGCAACGGCTTTATGCCATCAAACGGAAAGGAGACCACAATGATACGCAAACTCGCGCTCGCAGCCGCCGCCGCAACGCTATTCGCTCCGCTCACGGCAACCGCACAGACACTACCGACGACCCCCTATCTCCCGCTCGACATCGCAACCAAGGCGGCTGACGCCGCACTGAAGGCATGCGTTGCCGAGGGCCACAATGTCAGCGTCGCCATAGTAGCGCGTGACGGCTCAACCAAGGTACTGCTCAAGGCCGACAACTCCGGCCCGCATACGGCGACCAGTGCGACCGGCAAGGCCTTTACCTCGGCCGCGATGGGCCGTGACACCGCAGGACTTGCCGGATTTATCGCCTCCAAGCCGGCAAATGAAGGCCTGCGCGACATGGATCCGCGCATGGTCATCCAGGCCGGCGGCCTGCCGGTCAAGATCGGCGGTGCGCTGGTCGCAGGCATCGGCGTCGGCGGCGCTCCCTCCGGCGACATAGACGCGGGTTGTGCGACGGCCGGGCTCAAGGCGATCGGCGCTGCCGAGTAATCGTCCCGCAGCATCGGGCCGCCCGTCGAAAGGCGGGCGGTCTTTATCGCGATGCCGTGTTCGGCACGATCATGTGCACGTGGGGATGGTGCATCATCGCCGACGCACGCCGCTTCGACAGTCCGCGCCAGTTGATGGTGTATCTCGGCTTGGTGCGTTGGGAAAATTCCACCGGGGAACGCATCCCGCATCACAGCATCACCAAAGCCGGTAATGGCCAGGCACGCCGTGTGCTCATTGAAGGCGCCTGTACCTACCGCTTCCCGCGTGGACGAGCCGCCTAATGAGGCGAGGCAGGCCGCGCCATATGATTGCCGCGCGACATTTTGTGCAAGTGCGTTACGACATTGCGTCGCAGCGACAGGTTGTTCACTTGTCCAGACCGCACTCGGATCTAGATATTCAAGTGTAAGAACCAATTATTCCGCCTTTATGATGGGTTAGGCTGATTAATCGGACCTTTCAGTGCGAAATTCTGAAATGGATACGATTCATCATGATCGCACCCATTGCGTGGTGGAATCGTCATGTTTGGAAGAGATTGGAAATTACCATATTTCGACTTTGACTTCGATCCAGAATTAAGTTCTATCCGGAATTCCACGCCCTGTTCTTGTAAATGCTTTTTACGCATACTTGATGATGCCACGGCCATGTTCCGGCGAGACACTTGTTGCACCGCAGCATGGCTTGTCGATTCCATGAGGCGTCCGGCGCGGCTATGGCGGCTGGCGCCTTTGCCGGCCATGCTGCTGCTTTCGGGATGCAACGGCTTCTCTCTCATCAACCCTGCCGGGCCGGTCGGGCTGACGGAACGCAACCTGATCTTTCTCGCGACCATCCTGATGCTGATCGTCGTCGTCCCGGTGATCGTGCTGACGATCTATTTCGCCTGGCGCTACCGTTCGACCAACACGCAAGCCGTTTACACGCCGGACTGGGGTTTTTCCCGCAGGATCGAACTGGGGATGTGGCTGATCCCCTGCTGCATCGTGGCGGTCCTGGCCACCGTCACCTGGATATCCGCCCACGATCTCGATCCCTACAAGCCGATCGATCCGGCGATGAAGCCGGTGCGTATCGAGACGGTATCGATGGATTGGAAGTGGCTGTTCATCTATCCCGATCTCCACATAGCGACGGTCAACCAGGTGGTCTTTCCCAAGGGAGTGCCGGTCGCCTTCGACCTGACGTCGAACGGCGTCATGAACTCCTTCTTCATCCCGCAGCTTGGCGGCCAGATCTACACGATGGCCGGCATGAAGACGAAGCTTCACCTGATCGCTTCGAGGGTCGGCAGTTACAACGGGCTTTCCGCCAACTTCAGCGGCGGCGGCTTCTCCGGCATGCATTTCAAGGCGTTGGCGATGACGCCGCAGGATTTCCGCAACTGGGTACAGAAGGTCCGCAAGAGCGGCAGCAAGCTGGACGTTGATCGCTACATGGCTCTGTCCAAGCCGAGCAAGGACGTCCCCGTGACCTATTTCTCCTCGGTCAAGCCGGACCTCTTTCACGACATTCTGCACCAATGCTTTGTCGGCGGCAGCGATGACTGCCTGTCTGCCGACGCGAGCGCGAGGAGGTAGATCATGCTCGGCAAACTCTCACTCAGCGCGATCCCGCTCGGCAATCCCATCGATATGGGAGGCGTCGGCGTGATGGTGGTCCTCGTCATCTGCGTATTGGGAGCGATCACCTATCTCGGCAAATGGCAGTATCTCTGGAAGGAGTGGATCACCAGCGTCGATCACAAGCGCATCGGCATCATGTACATCATCCTGGCGATGGTCATGCTTCTGCGCGGCTTCACCGATGCCGCGATGATGCGCAGCCAGCTGGCTTTCGCCGGCCCCGGCCATGCCGGCTACCTACCCCCGTCGCACTACGACCAGATTTTCACCGCCCATGGCGTCATCATGATCTTCTTCGTGGCGATGCCGTTCATCATCGGATTGATGAATTTCGCCATGCCGTTGCAGATCGGCGCCCGAGACGTCGCTTTCCCTTATATGAACTCGGTGAGCCTCTGGCTGACGGCGACCGGCGCCCTGCTCGTCAACATGGCGCTGGTCTTCGGGGCTTTCTCGCGTGCCGGCTGGATGGGCTATCCGCCGCTCTCGGAGCTTCATTTCAGTCCGGGCGTCGGCGTCGACTACTATATATGGGCGCTGCAGATATCCGGCATCGGAACCCTGCTCACGTCGATCAACATGATCGTCACGGTCGTGAAGCTGCGCGCGCCGGGCATGAAGATGATGATGATGCCGATCTTCAGCTGGGCGACGCTATGCACCAACGCCCTGATCGCCGTCTCTTTTCCGGTTCTGACAGCAACGCTGGCGCTACTCACCCTCGACCGCTACCTCGGCATGCATTTCTTCACGAATACGGCCGGCGGCGACCCGATGCTCTACATCAGCCTCTTCTGGACCTGGGGTCATCCGGAAGTCTACATCCTCATCCTGCCGCTGTTCGGCGTCTATTCGGAGATCGTTCCGACCTTCTCGGGTAAGAAGCTTTTCGGCTACACCTCGATGGTCTACGCGACCGTGGCCATCACGGTGATATCGTTTCTCGTGTGGGTCCACCATTTCTTCACGATGGGCTCCGGCGGCACGGTCAATGCCTTCTTCGGCATTTCGACGATGATCATCTCGATCCCGACGGGCGTGAAGCTCTTCAACTGGCTGTTCACGATGTTCCGGGGCCGCATCCGCTTCGAAACGCCGATGCTCTGGACGCTCGCTTTCATGGTGACGTTTACGATCGGCGGCATGACCGGCGTTCTGCTTGCCATCCCGCCGGCGGACTTCGTGCTCCACAACAGCGAGTTCCTGATTGCGCATTTCCACAACGTGATCATCGGCGGCGTGCTGTTCGGGGCCTTTGCAGCCTATAGCTACTGGTTCCCCAAGGCATTCGGCTTCAGGCTCGACGAGCGCCTCGGCAAGCTGGCGGTCGGCCTGTGGGTCGCAGGCTTCTATCTCGCCTTCATGCCGCTCTACGCGCTCGGCTTCATGGGCATGACACGCCGGCTCAACCACTACAGCAATCCCGACTGGCAGCCCTTGCTGATCGTCGCCGCTTTCGGTGCGCTGGTTATCGCCCTCGGCATCGTCACCCAGATCGTCCAGATCGTCGTCAGCATCCGCAGGCGCGAGCGGACGGTTGACACGACCGGCGATCCCTGGAACGGCCGCACGCTCGAATGGGCGACCCCCTCGCCGCCTCCCTTCTACAATTTTGCCGAACTCCCCATCGTGGCCGGTCGCGACGCGTTTTGGGAGATGAAGAGGGAAGGCTGGAAGCCGACGGAACCGGAGACCTACGAGCCGATTCCTGTGCCGAGGAATACCGGCGTCGGCTTCGTCATCGGCTTCTTCGCCGTCGTCTTCGGTTTCTCCATGATCTGGCACATCTGGTGGCTGGCGGTGTTCGGCTTCGTCGGCATCGTCGCCTCGATGATCACCCATTCCTACAACAAGAACCGCGAGATGCCGGTTTCCGCCGAGACCATCGGGGAGATCGAACACCTCCGTTTCGCACACCTTCCGCAGCAGGTGTAGGTCATGCTCCAGAGAGTCACCCCCCTCGGCCCTGTACCCGGCGATGAACACGAACATGATGCAGGCGGCACGACCGTCCTCGGCTTCTGGTTCTACCTGATGACGGACTGTATTCTGTTCGCCTCCGTCTTTGCCTCCTACGTCGTCCTGAGCAAGTCCACCGCCGG
>SCRB01000513.1 GCA_004299545.1 Rhizobiaceae bacterium | reverse complement strand
CAATGTTGAGTCGCCTCAACATTGAAGCGGGTTCTCCGCCTGTGATAATGCCCAAAAGGTCGTTCGTCATCGTCTTTTCACCTTTACAGGGCCTTTTCCTTGTTCAGTGCGAGCACCGCCTTCACGCACGCGCGCTCAGGGCTTTCTGCATCAACAGTTACGGTCGTGGCGTAGCCTGCTGCATTCCTGACGCGGACCAGACATTCCCAGTTCTTGTCTCCCTTGAATGCCAACTGGAAGTCACCCGTCTTTCCAATGGGCAGAGCGTTCTGAATCAACTTTTCGGCGAACTCTTGCCCTGCCTGCATCTGTAACGCCGTCTCGCGCATATGGTCCTGCGCGAAGGCTGGTCCAGCCGATCCGATCAGCAATGCCATGAGGATCGACGTCATATTTCGTGAACTACCGGCCATGTCTGGCTCCCTTTAACGCCCCGTTTGGAGAGGGCGGTCCGACTTACGCTCCCTGCCGGTTGCGTGCTGCCGACCAGCTCTGCGGCGCTCGCCCTCTCCAAACGAGGCGGGTTACGCTACCCGCCGTCCCGCGTGGCTACAGCATCTTGATCCGAGCAAGCTGCAGCATTGCTTGCACGCAATCGCGCTTCGGATCGGGGCCTGCTGCTTCGAGCTGGAGATCCCTATCGCCAACCTTGACACCGCACTTCCAGTCGCCGGCCCATGTCACCGTTGCCTTGACCTTCGCGTGACTCTTGTCTGCGGTTGCGGCGTCCGCGAGCGTATCGGCGAACTGTTGCGCTGCCTTCATCTGTTGATCGGTCGGTGCCGCCTTCGTATCCTGTGCATCCGCAACGGACGCCATGCCGAGTGCTGCGGAGGCTATCGCGATGGCTATCGCGATGGCAATAGTGGCCTTGATCATTGTCAAATATGGATCGTTGAACTTTCTAGTTATTCCAGGATGCGCCCCTTCGCGCAATCCAGTGCTTTGACTCGCCAACCGTCCGGATTTGCAACGAAGTCCCGCTTGAGCTCGACCCTGCACTTCTGGTCTGCAACTTGCGCGTAGACAGTCGCCCCCTCTCCGTGAACGTCGGGAGCGCCCATCACAATAAACCTGCGGGCGAGGAACGATTCGGCAACGCGCCCCGCACTGCCTTCCCCGTTTTCGTCTGCCGCGATCGCCCCAACCCACACACTCGCCAGTGCGAGCAACACAACCAGCTTCTTCATGCGATCATCCTTGTTGTCGTATCTGGTGTCCCTGCACCTGTTCCAGCCCGTTCATCCTTGCCGTTTGGCAAGCGTTTCTATGCCCATTGGATCGCGGACCGTCGCTCAGTAAATGTCGGGTTCGCTTCGCACCACGAGCACGCCGTCGCGAAAGGTAAACTCCATGTCCTCGAAACATCCGGCCGATGTCTCCAGGTGGAGGTATCCCCAGACGCCCCCATCCGCCTGCCGCCGCGCTGACCGGATCGCGTCGACGCGCACGCGTACGGTTCTTCCGCCCGTGGTTCGCACGACCTGAAAATCGGTCGTCGCCGGCAACCCCGCCGCCGCGAGCATCGCCTTGACCTGATTTCGCGCCTCGCTTGCGCTGTCGTGCAGGCATTGAGCCATACGCGCTTTCAGCGCCCGCCTTGCTCCCAGATAGCTGGAGATGAGCTCGCCGGACCCGTCACCCATCGCATTCCGGAGCTTCGCGTGGGTCACGTCGTCGGTGCCGCTCTCGTCGAGGAGGAGGCTCAAAAGGATCGAGGCGTGGAGATTCCGCTCATTTCTCGCGACTGCCGCGACCATTTTCCCCGGATCGAAATCCGCGGTTGCGGGCAGTGCGACTGGAACCGCATCGGCATCGGTGATCATTCTGCCCTCAGTGTTAACGGCCGGAATTTCCTAGCCTTGACCCACTCTACCAAGATGAGGCCCTGATTCAAGCTGCCACGGACTGGCGCAGCTTGGTCCGCGCGTATTCCGCCCAGGATTGGACCATCACGACCAGGACAATTGATTGAGCCGACGTATCGCAGTTGTGAGGCGTGTATTCCACCTCGGGACCGATCCAGTCGAGCCGATCTGGTCTTTGCAGCCGGCTGAACGTTTCCGGATCGGCGCCCAGACTTCCGCCGAACATGGGATCAGAGATAAACGCCCGTGGGCACGCCGTTCCTTCGACGAACAGGATCCCGGCCTGCTGCCCCGCTTCGTGTGCGGAACCGCCCACCCTCACAATTCGCTGGTGGATACCGGACATCAGCCGCTCGAGTTCGATGCTCGGCACCTGAATCTGGATCAGATCGGCCAGCGCTTGGGTCGAAACGGAAAAGCAGAAACCGGCCGTCTTGTTGCCCTGCACGAGGTCCAGACCGTCGATGCGATAGAAGAAACGGTGTTTGTCCATTGAGCAGCCTCGCGCAAACTAAGCTTGTCACGGTCGTACGGGCGAGTTTCGCAACCGCCCGCGCCGCCGCGAGCGTCCGCTACGTCGCGCGGATCGCCGCCCGGTCTTTCATCCGAGCGATCAGCTCGCGGCCTGCGCCGCGTTCTGGGCTGCCGGCGTGCTTGGGCGGCTCGCGTGCCCCATCTGGTCCGCCAGCGCTTTCGCGATCGCGGCAGCGCTGAGGCCGCTGCTGTTGGTCGGCAACAGGGTTTCCTGCGCCACCGGGAAAATGATTACGCTGTTCTGTTCCGCACCGATCTCCTTGAGCGTAGCGAGCGTGCGCAACGTGATCGCGGCCGGGTTCTTCGCGAGGATATCGGCCGCCTCGCTCAGCTTCTGTGCTGCCTCGAACTCGCCCGAAGCGGTGATCACGCGGGCGCGGCGGCCGCGCTCGGCTTCCGCTTCCTGCGCCATCGCACGAATCATCGTCGCGTCGAGATCCACGCTGCGGATTTCCACGTGATCTACGCGGATGCCCCACTCCTTCGAACGCTCTTCGATCGTTGCCCTGAGCGCGTCATTGAGCTTCGCCTGCTCGGAGAGCAGTTCGTCGAGTTTGTGTTGACCGATCGTCGAGCGCAACGTGATCTGGGCCAGTTGGCTGATCGCGCCTTCATAGTCGCGCAAATCGAGCAGCGCCTTCCGTGCGTCCGTCACCTGATAGTAGGTGATGGCGTCGACCTTGACCGATACGTTGTCGCTGGTAATCACGTCCTGCGGCTTGATGTTTGTCGCCGTGATGCGGACGTCCACCTTCGTCATGCCCTGGAGCATCGGGACCAGAATGGTGAGCCCTGGTTCTGCGACGTGGCTAAATTTACCGAGCGTCAGCACGACGCCGCGCTCGAATTGCCCCACGACGCGCAGACTGTTCACCAGGAACACGATGATCGCGACGACGGCGATGATCCACCAAAAATTTCCAGCGATAAATTCGAACATAGGTCCCTCGATACTCGTTGCAGATAAATGGGTTGTACTTGGCCGTGCGAATCTTATGCGGTCAGCCACTCCCGCTACCGCTACGCCTGGCGATCAAGCGGGCTGCTGGGCAGGCGATACGATGTCGGTATCCGGCTGGGCCATCCAGTGCGTAACGCGCCCGTATTGACGATAGTGCTCGGGCTCATAGCCGTCATACATGTCGGCGCGAACCCACCCTTTCCAGCGATACGAGTACTTCCACGCCCAGATCGAGCAGACCACCCGACCCTCTTCCGTTTCCAGACGAACGAGCACGGGTTTCGAATGCTCATCCCCGTAGAACTCGTCGCTTTGAACCTCCGGCAGTCCCTGCTCGACGCTGGTCCACCCAGTGTTTCCGATACATTCCGCCTTGGCGGTCGGCGCCGGCGATGCGGTCGTATCGTTGAATGCGATGATGTGATCGTGCCCGCCGTTTTCGGGCCGGCAGGCGCAAGCGCGCCGCGGTGTATGTGCGCAACTCACGCCCGCCAGAACCAGCGACGGGGAGCAATGCACCCACTGCCCAGCGGGCGCCCCCTGCAGCGCATTCGCGTCGACGAAAGGACGCACCATCCAGTGCGTTGCGGCCCGACAGACTTCTGGTTGATCGTCCGGCGATTCGTACGAGTTCTCGTTGAGCGAGTCCGCACTCACGTCGAAGAACTGCTCGCCGTTGAAGTCCACACCCTCGGTGTAGATCAGTACGCGGGGATACCTGTCGGCATCCGGGAGGCTGTCCGTCAGGCGACGCCATCCTGCGCTCAACGTGCGGTCAGGATCTTCGCAGACCGTCTCCGGCGCGGTGCTCTCATAAACTGCGAGCGCGCGGGCGCGCAGCTCGTGATCGTCGTAGGTCTTTGCGATCGCGTACAGCGCACTGCGCGCCTCGGCGAGCAGCGCCACAACGTTGCCGTTCGACATAGTGTTCCTTGCAGGGAGGTGGGATTGCACCGGTTTTGCGGTCACTCTACCGAACGAGTCTTCCGGTTCAAGTCCTGGCGCTCAACTGAGCTGCCTCGCACGACCGCGCCGCCACAGCTTGGCGGGCTTTCTGTCGGCAATCGTCACACCGTCCCGCTCGAGTTCACAGCGGGTCTTTCCGGTGTCGAGGTCCGTGACCAGCCATTTGCCGCGGGACAAGGCCGTGACGCGCGTGCGCGGATACCGCGCCTCGATCGCAATACGGCGGCGCTCGGCCCGAATCATCATGTAGGTGACAACGGGTCTCGCCGCAATTGCGATCAGGAGAAAGAGCGCAAACGGGCCGACGAGGAAACCGACCGCGATTTCCAGAGCGGATTTTGCCGACTGACCCATGTACGTGGCGACGCCGTACGTAGCAACCGTTTCTGCGAGCCACCACAGCCCCACGAATCTATACATGCCGAGTCCAACCATGCTCGATCTCCTGATGGACAACGGCTTCAGACCGCGAACACGTCATGCTCAGCCAGCCTTTCGAGACCGACCAGCGAGTAATAGGCCTCGTCGACCTCGGAGGCTTCAAGCCCGATGTCCCACGCTTCGCTCCCATCGGCTGCATAGAGCTTGGTGCCGCCAGTGCCGTCGTCCTTGTTGAATCGACGCCCGCGGTAGAAGCAGCCAAGAACCGTCGGCATCCCCGGATGTTCGAAGAGCGCATAGCTGGGCCAGCTATCGAGCTGATCGGCCTGCGCCGCCGGCTCTTCCGGATCGCAGGCGTTGAAGATCCGGTCCGTCTCGTTCCAGACGTACAGACGCACGAACCCGGCCTCACGACTGCCTTCCGGCGCATTCTGGTTCCACCATTCACAGAGATAGTGGACAGCAGGATGGGCCTCATAGTCTTGCTTGTCGGAAGACCGCAGCGAACTCCCTTCGAGCCGGTCGACCGCAACCTCGAGCACCTGGTAGGGCCCGGCCAGCGTCTTGTTTGCCCGCACCGAATCAAGACCCGGTCGCACGTCTCGTTTGGCGACCGATACACGCGTGCCGTGAAAGTCTGCGACGCTGCGAAGATCCACGCCAGTCAGGTGCTTGAGAACCCCGCTGCGCTTGGGATGATCCGGGTTGTTCCAGATTCCCCATACCCACTCGTTGCCCCGATACAGAAACACGAACTTCTGGCCAACCGAGCTTTCCGGGCTCGATGCGATCGCGTCGTCGAGCGAAGCCGCGTCGATGTCCAACTCCTTCTTCCACGTCCCGTATGTGTCGTTCTGACCTAGCCTGCGAAGAATCTCGATGCCCAGTTCGACCTCTTCCGGCTCCGCGAACTTGCCCGCGAAGGTCACATGGAACGAGGAGCGCATTTCGCGCATGGCAACGCCCGTCACGCGCCCGTCCGGCAGTTCGCGCAGAACGAGTTCGGGATACCCGGGAAATTCTTCGGGAGCGCTGGTCGGCGTGTTGGTTTCCTGCATGGAATTCTCCAGTGGGGGTTTGTGGTCACGACAGGCTGGACGGGGTATCGTGGGTATTCCAGCGAGCCATCGGCGCCTTATCCAAATCCGCTCGCACGTCGAAGATATTGGCGAACAGCGCATCGGCCAGCTTCCTGCGAAATGTGTCCGGGAAACCGTGCCAACCATGCTCCATGACGGCTTTCTTGACAGCCAACTCGGGCGTGTATCCCACTGCCCCGTTCTCGATGCGACCGTCATGGAAAACAAGCGCGATGCTATGCATCCGGAGGTATCGGAACATCTCGTTGACGAAGTCCGG
>SCRB01000512.1 GCA_004299545.1 Rhizobiaceae bacterium | reverse complement strand
CATCGGCGGCCTGACCTACGGAGAGGGGACGCTCTATACCAAGAACGCGGGAACCCATAAGGTGTTCTGGCAGGGTCCATCCATCGGCTGGGATTTCGGCGGCGAAGGCTCGCGGCTGATGGTGCTCGTCTACAATCTCGACAGCGTCGGCGAGCTTTACAAGCGCTATGCGGGGGTCGCCGGTTCGGCCTATCTGATTGCCGGATTGGGATTCAATGTGATGAAGAACGGCGATGTTCTGCTCGTGCCGGTCCGCACAGGCGTCGGCGCCCGGCTGGGACTCAATCTGGGCTATCTGAAGCTCACCCGCCAGCCGACCTGGAACCCGTTTTGAGATGCACCGCCGTGGCGAACCCGAAATCGGCTTTGTCCCGCCCCGGCGGCCAGGGCGGGGGAATATCCGCCTCCTCCCTGTCGGGAACCGGCTGGCGCTTAACCCTAACGACATGTGAATAAAGCTCTCTATGGATTTTTCATGTGCCGTTGTGGCACAAGATAAAGGCGCCGCGCCAACTTCCGAAACGGACAAACGGACCGGACAAGCAGCTTGATTGCCTCCATTCTCCTTTTCGTCCTGGGTTTCCTCACGGCGTCGGCGCTTGCACTGCTCATCATCCCGGCAATTGCGAGGCGTGCCCGGCGCCTGACGACGCGGCGCATCGAGGCGTCGCTGCCGCTCACATCCAACGAGATCCGCGCTGAAAAGGACAGGCTGAGGGCCGAACATGCCATGACCGCCCGGCGCCTCGAAATGGAAATCGAGGCGCTCCGGTCGAAAGCGGCCGAACAGCGCGTCGAAATCGCCCACCATCAGGACAATGCCCGCGCGCTTGCGAAGCAGATGAGCGAACGCGACGACGCTATTGCCGCCCTCGACAGCAAGGGCGAGACGCTCGAAGCCGAACTGAAAGCCCGCACGGAAGAATTCGATCGGTTGAGCGGTCGTCTGAACGGTGCGGAAGAACAGCTTGAAGCGCGCATCGCCGAATTGGAGAAAATGGAGAGAGCGGTCGGCGACGCCAGAATGGACGTCAGCAATCGCACGATCGAACTGGCGGCCCGTGAAACGGAAATAGAGAAGCTCTTCGGCGACATCGAACTCCTGCGGGACGAACATCGCGAAGCCGACCGTCACCTGCGCGAGGCGGATACGCGCCGTCTTTCGGTGGAGGAGGCGCTGAAGGTAGAACGGCACCGGAATACCGAGATGAACGGGAAGCTCGAAAAACTGATGGCGCTTCTCGCCGATCGCGAGCAGGCTGCAGAGGCGCATGTGCGCGAAGCCGACAGTCTGCGCCAACGCCTGGGTGAGCAGACCGACAGGTCTTCGGGATTGAGCCGCGCACTTTCGGAAGCTCGGGAGCGGCATGCAGCGCTGGAGGTTGAAATGAAGGAAATTTCCGGCCAGTTGGAAGGGCTTCTCTCCGGTGCCCATGCGGACCAGATCGAGCGGGCAATGGAAAAACTCGACGACGAGCGCAAGAGGCTGGAAGAGCGCCTCGCCGCCCTGTCTCGGGAAAACGAGAAGTTGCGGGCAGCACGGCCGGCAGCCGACGATGAGGAAAGCCGTCGCCGCGAAGATACGGCCTTGCGCGAACAGATCAGCAATCTTGCCGCCGAGGTCGTGCATCTGACCGCATTGGTCGAAGGGCCGGGCTCGCCCATCCACAAGGCGCTCGACAAGCCTTCCCCTGCGGCGCTCAACGGCTCCATCGCCAGTCTCGGCGAGCGGGTCAAGGCCTTACAGAAGGCTTCCGCGATGCGTTGATCGGCTGCGCCGTCGTCCCGGTCGGCACGCAGTTCGAACAGATCACGGCCGCCAGAGCCGATGGAGCGCAATTGCCGCGGCGGTAGCGACATTGAGGCTGTCGAAGCTGCCCGACATGGCAATGCGCGCGGTGCGGGTAGCGCAGAGAATGCCGTCGGGAAGGCCCGGCCCCTCGGCTCCAAGCACAAGGGCGACCCGTGGCGGCTGGTCGAGCGTGGCGATATCCCATTCTCCACGCGGTGAAAGTGAAATCGCCTCGAACCCGGTATCGCGAAGGGCGGAGAGCAGTTCCGCTGCACTTCCCCCGACGGCAAACGGAACCTTGAGGACGGCGCCGACCGAAACGCGGATCGACTTGCGATAAAGCGGGTCGCAGCAGCTTTCGTCGAGAAGGACGGCATCGGCGTCGAAGGCGGCGGCGTTGCGGAAAAGAGCGCCCATGTTGTCGTGGTTCGAAATCCCCACCAGAAGAAGGACAAGGGCCGAACCGGGCAGCGCCTGGAGAAGCGAAGCAGCGCTTTCGGGAGCGCGTTTCCGGCCGAGCGCCAGAATGCCCCGATGGACATGAAAGCCCGCGATCCCGTCCATGACGTCCTGCGAAGCGACATAGACGGGCATGTTTTCCGGCGCGGCGGCAAGCGTTTCCGTAAGGCCGGCAAGGCGATTTTCCAGGACCAGCACGGACCGAGGCTCGAAGCGCCGGGCCGCGAAGAGAACGTTCAGAACAACCTTTCCCTCGGCCACGAAAAGACCGTCGCGGCCGACCAGGTCACGCTCCTTTATAGCGCGATAGGCCGCGATCCGGTCGTCCTGCGGGTCTTTGATCCGGACAATCTCAGGCATGACGGCCAAAACCGGGTTTCCATCGTGTCAGGAAGAGCGAATTCGTGACGACGGACACGGATGAAAAAGCCATGGCCGCGCCGGCGATGACGGGCGACAAGATGCCGAATGCGGCGAGCGGAATGCCGATCACATTGTAGACAAACGCCCAGATCAAATTTTGCCTGATCGTCCGCCGGGTGCGATCGGCAATCTCCAGGGCCGCCGGGACGAGGCGCAGGTCGGGCCGCATCAGGGTGATCGCCGCCGCCCCTCTTGCCACGTCGGTTCCGGACGAAAGCGCGATGCCAAGGCGCGCCGCCGCGAGCGCGGCCGCGTCGTTGAGGCCGTCGCCGACGAAAGCGATGCCTTGTCCGGTCTCTTTCCCAAGGCTGTGGATGGCCGCGACCTTGTCTTCGGGCAGAAGCGAGGCGCGCACATCCGTCAGCCCGAGCCTTGCGGCGACGGCCTCCGCCGCTGCGGCGTTGTCTCCGGTGAGCATAATGGATCGAAGGCCGCTGGCCTTCAGTTTCTCGATCGTGACGGCCGCTTCGGGCCTTGGCTCATCGGAAAAAAGAATACCTCCCGCCAACCTTCCGTCGATGACCACGAAGCTGATGGTCCCGCCCTTGCCGAAGGTCGCTGCCATGGCTTCCGTTTGCGCCGATCCTATGCCCTCGCTCTCCGCAAGGGCGGCATTACCAACCGCGACTCGGTGGTTTCCCACCTTGCCGACGACGCCTTTGCCGCTGACGGCGGCCACGTCGCGGACTTCGAGGTCGCCTGTATCCGGCGTCCACTCCGCAAGCGCCCTGGCGAGGGGATGCTCGCTCCGCCCTTCCAGGGCGGCGGCGGAGCGAAGCAGCTTGTCCTTGTCGCCGTCGACCGCCGTGACGGCGCTGACCTGCGGCCGGCCGACCGTCAGGGTGCCGGTCTTGTCGAAGGCGACCGCTCCGATCGTCTCGGCGCGTTCGAGCGTCTCGATGTCGCGGATCAGAATACCGGCCTTTGCCGCGGCACCCGTTCCAGCCACGAGCGCCGTCGGCGTGGCGAGGCCGAGAGCACAGGGACAGGCGATGACAAGGACCGCGACGGCGGCAACCAATCCACCCGCTGCGCTTCCGGCGACAAGCCACCAGCCCAGGAAGGTCAGCAGAGCTGCCAGCAGGATGAGAGGAACGAAGATCGCCGATATGCGGTCGACAAGCCTCTGGATCGGTGCATCGCCCCGCTGCGCATCCTCGATCAGCTGCGTCATGCGGGCAAGCGTGGTGTCCTCGCCGACAGCCTCGATACGGATCTCGATCGCGCCCTGGCCGTTGGTCGTCCCGGTGATGACTTTCTGGCCTTCCGTCTTGTCGACAGGCAGGCTTTCGCCGGTG
>SCRB01000511.1 GCA_004299545.1 Rhizobiaceae bacterium | reverse complement strand
GCAAGGACGGCATCGTGGGCCATCGCAAATTCGCCGGCTGCCTCCACGGAAACCGCCGCGGGATTCCGGAGAAACTTTCCATCGCGATCATAACCGGCAAGATAGAGATCGCCCCGGCGGCCGTCGATCATCGCGGCAACGGTCCGGTCCGGAAACGCGGCGCGCGCTTCCGCCGCCAGTGCTTCGAGCGTACTGACGCCGATGGCCGGGATTTTCAATGCCAGCGCCAGTCCGCGCGCGGCCGAGACACCGACGCGAACACCAGTGAAAGAACCCGGGCCCACGGAAACCGCGATGCGGGCGAGGTCGCGATAGGAAAGGCCCGCCTCTTCCAGTGTCCCGGCAATCGTGCCCATCAAATGTTCGGCATGGCCCTTCCCTATATCAAGAACGCGGCGGCTGCGCACAACATCGGCGGCAGCGTCGTAGATGCAGGCGGCACAGAGATTCGCCGCCGTGTCGATGGCAAGGACGTTCATAAAGGACTGCCGAACGGGCGTGCCAACCTGCTATTCCCGCACCTGAGGTAGAGCACAAAGGCCTCTAATCTAATGCTGACCGCTTTCCCTCGCCTTCAGTTCCAGCCGGCGGGCATGCAGGATCGGCTCGGTATAGCCGTTCGGCTGAACACGGCCCTTGAAGACGAGATCGCAGGCCGCCTGGAAGGCAATTGACTTGTCGAAATCGGGCGCCATGGAACGATAGAGCGGGTCGCCTTCATTCTGGCGGTCCACCACCGCAGCCATGCGTTTCATGGTCTCCATCACCTGATCCGCCGTAACGACGCCATGATGCAGCCAGTTGGCGATATGCTGGGAGGAAATGCGCAAGGTGGCGCGGTCCTCCATCAGCGCGACATCGTTGATGTCGGGCACCTTCGAGCAGCCGACGCCCTGGTCGATCCAGCGCACGACATAACCCAGGATGCCCTGAGCATTGTTGTCGATTTCCTTCTGGATCTCCTCCGGCGTCCAGTTCGGCCTTGTCGCGACCGGGATGGAAAGGATGTCGTCGAGCCTGGCGCGCTGGCGATCTTTCAGTTCGGCCTGTACCTCGTGCACATCGACCAGATGGTAGTGCGTGGCATGTAGCGTCGCCGCCGTGGGCGATGGGATCCAGGCGGTATTGGCGCCGGCCTTGGGATGCGCAATCTTCTCGACCAGCATCGCCGCCATCAGATCGGGCATCGCCCACATGCCCTTGCCGATCTGCGCCCGGCCGGACAGGCCGCATTCCAGCCCGATATCGACATTCCAGGCTTCGTAGGCGCTGATCCATGGCGCCTGCTTCATGTCGCCTTTGCGGATCATCGGACCGGCTTCCATCGAGGTATGGATCTCGTCGCCCGTGCGGTCGAGAAAGCCGGTATTGATGAAAACCACTCTTTCCTTGGCGGCGCGGATACATTCCTTGAGGTTCACCGTCGTCCGGCGTTCCTCGTCCATGATGCCCATCTTGATCGTATTGGGTTCCATGCCGAGCGCTTCCTCGACCCGGCCGAAAAGCTCGACCGCGAAGGCAACCTCCGCCGGGCCGTGCATCTTGGGCTTGACGACGTACATCGATCCGGCGCGCGAATTGGCCCGGCGGCCGTCGGGACCGACATCGTGAAGCGCGATCAGCGCCGTCACCATGGCGTCCATGATTC
>SCRB01000510.1 GCA_004299545.1 Rhizobiaceae bacterium | reverse complement strand
GTCCGGATGAACTGTGCGAACAGGTTCGCGCCCTGCAGATTTGCTTCGGCGAGGACGGCGGCGAACTCCTCGCCGCCGAGCCGGGCGGCAATTCCGTTTGGTGTCGCTTCCTTCAGAACCTTGCCGAAGGCGGCGATGACCTTGTCACCGCAGGCGTGCCCGAATCGGTCGTTGATCGATTTGAAGTGATCGAGGTCGCACACTACGAGTGCGAGCGGCGTGCCGAGCGTTTCGCGGCGCTTGAGGACGACGCCCAGCTTTTCATCGAATCCTCTGCGGTTGAGCAGACCCGACAGGGGATCGGTGCGCGCCGCCTCGCGCAGATCGTCGATGATATCGGCGACGATGCCTGAAACGAGCGTCAGCGCCACCGTCAGCGCAACGAGAGCGGAGGAGAAATCGAGCACCAGCTTCGTCAGCGACGACGCATATTGCGCCAGGGTGACGATGTGGCCGTCCACCCAGAGCATTCCGAGCGTCCGAATGCCGACATAGCAGCCACAAACCAGCAGGATCGCCGCCAGCACGCGGTCGGCTGGTTTTCCGTTCCTCAGCCGCGTAAGCGCCCGGGCTACGGCGAAAACCATGGCGCCATACATGAAATTGACGACGATGATCCTGCCCGTCAGGTCGCGATCGACGAACATGAACCATAAAAGGGCGGCATAGCCGATGATTGCAATGCCGGTCAGGTGGACAAACGGAGCAGGCCTGCCAACGCGCGTGAGGATGGCGTGAGCCAGGAGGAAGAAAAACCCGGTGAGTATCGCATTGGCGAGCAATCCGTTGGCGGGATCGCCAAGCAGGGGGAAATTCTGCAGGGAGAAAGCCGCCGCATAGGCCACAAACGCCAGCGACAACTCGATGACATAACGCTGCCGCCACCACACGCGCCACAGAACCGCGAAGAGCGTGGCACAGGCCATGGCGAGCAGGGGATTGAGCAGCCCAATCAGAACGCTACCGATCATGCTCCCCCTTCACCCCAACTCCCGTCTCCGGAGAGCATAGGGGGAAAGGAAGAACAAGCGGTTAAGCGGCGAACCGAAATAGCAAGGTAATGGCGACGAAAACCGCGGCGGAGGCGACCCCGGCCGCTCCTCCCGCCATGGCTTCGATCCGGCTTAATGCCAGTCGCGAATGTCGACGAAATGGCCGGCGATCGCCGCCGCCGCCGCCATGGCCGGAGAGACCAGATGGGTACGGCCCTTGAAGCCCTGCCTTCCCTCGAAATTGCGGTTCGAGGTCGAGGCGCAGCGCTCTTCCGGCGCTAGGCGGTCGTCGTTCATGGCGAGGCACATGGAACAGCCCGGCTCGCGCCATTCGAAACCGGCGGCGAGGAAGATCTTGTCGAGGCCCTCGGCTTCCGCTTGCGCCTTGACGATGCCCGAACCCGGCACCACCATCGCGTTGACCCGCTCGGCGACCTTCTTGCCGTCGATCATTTTCGCCGCGGCGCGCAGATCCTCGATGCGGCCGTTCGTGCAGGAACCGATGAAGACGCGGTCGAGCGCGATATCGGTGATCTTCGTCCCGGCCGCCAGTCCCATATAGGCGAGTGCGCGCTTCTTCGAGTTGCGCTTGTTTTCGTCCTCTATGCCGTCGGGATCGGGGACGATGCCGGTGACGGATACGACGTCTTCCGGCGACGACCCCCAGGTGACGATCGGCGGCAGCTTCGCCGCGTCGAGCCTTACGACATGGTCGAAATGCGCGCCGTCGTCGGAGCGGAGCGTCTCCCAATAGGCTCGCGCAAGGTCCCAGTTCCTGCCCTTCGGCGCCCGCGGG
>SCRB01000509.1 GCA_004299545.1 Rhizobiaceae bacterium | reverse complement strand
TTTCAATGCACCGGGACGTTCCGTGTCATCGCGCGGCGGGCGCGGCGTTCTGCGCTTCTCGTGGGCGGGAAGCAGCCAGACAAGGACGTTCTGTCTCATTGCCGAGCCACCGGGCAAGTTCCGGTGCGTGGGAGCGCCACTCGCAGACGGACCGGAAGTCGATATATTCAAGCGCGACAGCGACGGCGAGACGGTCGATACGCGGCTCGCCTGTGCAGAGTTCGGCCGACGCTGCCTCCAGGCCCGTGATAGCGCAGGCAATGCGACGATCGTGGTTCTTGATGACGGTTTCACTGCGGGCGGCTGCGGGCCGGCGCAATTCCATCGTGCGTGCGACACTTGCCTCCATCAACCCGATGGCAAGGCTCCAGCGGGTTTGTACATCCCAGTCGTCTCGGGGAACGAGGCGCTCGTCCCGGCGCAGCGCGCCGAGGAAGCTGCAGATGACGCGGCTGTCGAAAATGGCGCGGCCGTCGTTCAGCACCAATGCCGGTATCTGGCGCAACGGATTTATGGCGTCCAGGAACTCCGACGAATAGACGTCGATGACCTTATTCTCGATCTCGACCTGGAGTTCCAGAGCCGTGGCGAGCGCCATACGCCCGAAAGGTGTATTGGGACCGTTGAACAGGATCATCCGCGAGCATCCTTATGGGACAATCAATCGGCAGAGCAGTAGGCGCCCGCCGCAGGCGATGTCCAATAGCTTTGTCGGATGCTCCGTTATCTGGAATTCAAATACGGTTCGGGAGGCAGGCTGCCCCGCCACGTCCCCGGCTCAGCGCCGCAAGCGGGGGTCGAGCGCATCCCTCAGTCCATCGCCGATATAGTTGACGCTGAGCACGGTGAGCGAGATAGCGATCCCCGGCCACAGCACGAGTTGCGGATAATCCTGCATGTACTCGATCCCGTCGTAAAGCAGCCGTCCCCAGGTCGGAAAATCCGGCGGGAAGCCGAGGCCGAGGAACGACAGCACACTTTCGGTGATGATCGCGGTCGCGATGCCGAGCGTCGCCGAAACCATGATCGGCGACATGACATTGGGCAGCACATGGCGCAGGATGATGCGGCGCGGCGGCGTGCCGATGCTGCGCGAGGCGAGCACGAATTCGCGCTCCTTGAGGGCCAGCACTTCGCCGCGCACGACACGCGCCGTCCGCATCCAGCTCGTCACCCCGATCGCCGAAACGATGAGGACGAAAGTCCCCATATTGACCCCGAGCACATTCGCCAGCGCCTGGCGGAACAGCATCACCATCACCAGCAGCAGCGGCAGAACTGGCAAAGCAAGGAACAGGTCGGTCAGCCGCATCAGCGGTCCGTCAAGCCGCTTGAAGAAGCCGGCTATGACGCCGACCAGCGTGCCGAGGACAATCGAGAGGATCATGGCTGTCATGCCGACGGCGATCGAGATGCGTCCGCCGCTCATCATGCGCGAAAGCAGATCGCGGCCGAGCGGATCGGTGCCGAGCGGGTGCGACCAGCTCGGCCCGGAATTCATGGCGGTAAAATCGATATAGGTGGGACTGATGCGCCAGACATAGGGGCCGAAAACGACACCGACGAAAATGAGGAGAAAGACGGCCGCCCCCGCCAGCGCGCCCTTGTGGACCTTGAACTGATCCCACACGTCCCACCACTGATTGCGCG
>SCRB01000508.1 GCA_004299545.1 Rhizobiaceae bacterium | reverse complement strand
CGACGGAAAAGGCGGCGTGTGGAACATGGAGGATACGATCCCGCTTGCCGACGGCTTGCGCCTGAGGGGAATAGACGTCATCGACTGCTCTTCCGGCGGTATCCGGGGCGACAGCGCATTCCCGCTCATCCCGAGGGTGCCGGGCTATCATGTGAGCTATGCGGCTCGCGTGCGGCGGGAGGCGCATATCCCGACCGTGGCCGTCGGCCTGATCACCAGCCCATATCACGCCGAAGCCATCTTGAGAAACGGCGACGCCGATATAATCGCGCTGGGGCGCGGAGCCATGGAGGAGCCGGCTTGGGCCGCTCATGCCGCTGCCGCGCTGCAGGCACCAGATCGTTATGATTTCTTCCCACCGGATTATGCCTATCGTTTCCGAGGTCGCGATACGTCAAGGTCGGCTTATCCGCCGGAAAGACCGACGACCATACCCCACGAGATCGGTGACGAACGCCCATATGCGTGGCCGGAAACCTGATCCGGCGATAGGAGTCCAAAGTCATTTGCATATTTTTGCATTCCATTGTATACTGTTATTAAGATGAGGAATTAGCTACCACGCCTGCAACCCTGGTGTGTGCCGCCGAACAAGGGGAATTTGATGCTTCGTCTGGCTTTCGACATTGGGGGGACCTTCACGGATTTCGTTCTTCACGATTCCGAGCGGGATTCGATGCGGCTTTGGAAGGTACCTACCTCGTCATCGGCACCTGCGGACGCAGTCGTCACCGCCATTTCCGAACTCCTTTCGGAAGGCTCGATCAAGGCCGGCGATGTCGGTGCGATTCTTCACGCCACCACTGTCGCCACGAATGCGATCCTCGAGCGCCGGGGCGCGAAGACGGCGTTGATAACAACGCGCGGCTTTCGCGATATTGCTCTACTGGGTCGCCAGAAACGCCCGAATACGAATGATTTCAACCTTGCCAAGCAGCGCCCCCTCGTTGAGCGCGCCAACATATTTGAAATCACCGAGCGCCTCGAAGCGAACGGCGACGTCAATATACCGCTCGATCTCGGCGAGATGGATGCACTGATCGAAAAGGTGAAGAAGGGTGGCTTCGAGGCCGTCTCGGTCCTGTTCCTGCACTCCTATGCCAATCCGAAGCACGAGCAAGCGGTGGGCGAACGCATTCGCGCTGCCTGCCCCCACCTTCAGGTTTCCCTGTCGAGCGATGTCTCGCCCAAATATCGCGAATATGAGCGCGTTACCACGACGACGGCGAACGCCTATATCCAGCCGATCGTCCATCAATATCTGGAAGGGTTGGAGACATCTCTTTCCGACCAGGGCCTGACCGCGGATTTGCAGATCATGCAATCGAACGGAGGGCTCGTATCGCCAGGGATCGCGCGCGCGTTCCCGGTGCGGATCGTGGAGTCCGGTCCTGCGGCCGGCGTGCTGATGTGCGGACAGATCGGCCGCGAGGAAAATATCGACCACATACTGACCTTCGACATGGGCGGCACCACGGCGAAGATGGGCGCGATCGATTTCGGTGAACCCATAGTCGTGCCGACATTCGAGGTCGACGCGATCAATTTCAGGAAAGGCAGCGGATTGCCGCTGAACATCACCGCGATCGAACTCCTGGAGATCGGCGCCGGCGGCGGCAGTATCGCGGCCGTGAACATGGGGCTGATCTCTGTGGGGCCACGAAGCGCCGGAGCGGTTCCCGGACCCATCTGCTACGGCAAGGGCGGCACCTTGCCGACCGTCACCGATGCCAATCTCGTCCTCGGCTATCTCAATCCCGCATTCTTCAATGGCGGCGCCATGGGTCTGGATCTGGATGCCGCCGGAAGTGGCATCGAAATGCAGGTTGCCAGGAAGCTCGACCTGACAACGATCGAAGCGGCCTGGGGTATCCACTCCGTCGCCAACTCCAACATGGAGCGCGCAATGCGCGTTGTTTCGGTGGAGCGGGGCCGGGATCCGCGCACCCATACCATGATCGCCTTTGGCGGAGCGGGGCCCCTTCACGCCGCGCGTCTGGCGCGCGCGCTGGGCATTCCGCGCGTGCTCGTTCCCTTCGGTGCGGGAGTCGGCTCGGCGCTCGGGCTTTTGACCGCCGACCAGAAGCTCGACAACAGCCTGACGCACGTGCTGCCGCTGTCTATCGGCGCGGTCGCGGATATAGCTGCCGTCTTCGACGACCTGGAGAAGCGGCTGAACGAGGAGCTGAGATACATCGATACGACGCACGGCGCGATGACATGGCGACGTGGATGTTCGATGCGTTACAGCGGCCAGGGTTACGAATTGCGGGTTGAATTGCCGAACGGGCCGATCGACGTTGCGTTTCTGGAAACGGCACGCAAAACCTTCGAGGACGCCTACTGCGCCCACTATGGCTATGTGGATGGCGGGGCGGCGATCGAAGGCATCGATTGGCACCTCATGGCCGTCATCGCGTCCGACAGTCGGGTGTCGATCTCGAGCGGAAAAGCTGTGACGAATAACAAGGCGGAGAGCCGCGCCACACGCAAGGCTTATTTCCCCGAGGCCGGCGGCTTCGTCGACACACCGATCGTCGATCGTTACGGGATGCGGCCTGGCGAACGCCTTGCCGGTCCGGCGCTGGTCGAGGAGCGTGAATCCACGACGGTGATCCTGCCGGGAGACGTGGCCGAGGTCACGACTACCGGCCATCTTATGCTCGACATCAACACGGAGAGGGCGACGTGAGTATATCCGCCGGCAAGGAAGTAGACCCCATTACACTCACGGTCGTGTGGAACAAGCTCATCTCGATCACCGACGAGATGGGCGGGGCGCTGCGCAGAACCGCGTTTTCCGAGGCAGTACGCGAGGGCGAGGATTTCTCGACCGGGCTCTTCGACCGGCGCGGGCGCCTGGTCGCGCAGGGCAATTTCACGCCGGGCCATCTCGGTGCGATGCCCTATGTCGTGCAGCACCTCCTCAAGCAGTTTCCCCCCGAAACCCTTCGCGAGGGGGACACGATCTGCACCAACGATTCCTTTCTCGGTGGCAGCCACTATCCGGACTTTTTCCTGATGACGCCGATCTTCATCGAAGGTTCGATCGTCGGCTATGTCGTCAACACGGCCCATCATGTCGACGTGGGTGGATTGTTCCCCGGATCGCAAGCCGTACAAGGCGTTACGGAAGCCTATCAGGAAGGCATCCGGGTTTTGCCGGTCCGACTTGCTTCGAACTGGAAGCTGAACGACGACCTGATCCGCGTGATCCTCGGCAATGTGCGCCTGCCCGACAAGGTTCATGGCGATCTGAAGGCGCAGCAGAACGCCAACTATGTCGGCTCGAACCGGGTGATCGAACTCTTCAGGGAAACGGGCCTCGAGACGATAGATCTGGTCATCGAGGCAATCCTCGACCGTTCCGAGGCGCGCGCCCGCGAGTTGATCGCGGCTCTGCCGGATGGAACGTTCAGCTTCGACGACCATCTCGACGATTTCGGGCCGGGCAGCGATCCGATCGATGTCAGCGTTGATGTAACCATTGACAAGGATACGGCGGTCGTCGACTTCTCGCGCAG
>SCRB01000507.1 GCA_004299545.1 Rhizobiaceae bacterium | reverse complement strand
TGAGCCATTTTCGTATTGAGAGCTTAATTCATAAGCATGGAAGAATGATAAACCAATTCGAGTCGATCTTGATAAGTCATTAAATTCAAAGGCTTCCCCATCTCTCCAGCGTTTTGGCACGCGCTTTGCTTTTTGTGCAATGCACAAGATCGAAAGGGAGTGCGCGCATGAATCGGATTTTCCGTGGACGCGGCATGCTGCTGGCTGCAGCCGTTGCCGTAATGACGCTGAGTTTCCCGGGCTGGGCAATGGCCCAGGACGATACCATCAAGGTCGGCATCCTTCACTCGCTCTCGGGGACGATGGCAATCTCGGAGACGACACTGAAGGACGACATGCTGATGCTGATCGACGAGCAGAACAAGAAGGGCGGCCTGCTCGGCAAGAAGCTGGAACCGGTCGTCGTCGATCCGGCCTCCAACTGGCCGCTTTTCGCCGAAAAGGCCCGTGAACTGATCTCCAAGGACAAGGTATCGGCGGTGTTCGGTTGCTGGACCTCGGTCAGCCGCAAATCCGTGCTGCCGGTCTTCAGGGAACTCGACAGCATTCTCTTCTACCCGGTTCAATATGAGGGCGAGGAGAGCGAAAGGAACGTCTTCTATACGGGCGCGGCGCCGAACCAGCAGGCCATTCCCGCTGTTGACTATCTGATGGGTGCGGATGGCGGCTCGGTGAAGCGCTGGGTGCTCGAGAGCACCGACTACGTCTATCCGCGCACCACCAACAAGATCCTCGAAGCCTATCTGAAGGCGAAGGGCGTGGCCGCCGAAGATATCATGGTCAACTATACGCCGTTCGGCTTCTCCGACTGGCAGACCGAAGTCTCCAGGATCAAGGCCTTCGGATCGGCCGGCAAGAAGACGGCCGTGATCTCCACCGTCAATGGCGACGCCAACGTGCCCTTCTACAAGGAACTCGGCAACCAGGGCGTCAAGGCCGAGGACATCCCGGTCATGGCCTTCTCGGTCGGCGAGGAGGAGCTATCCGGCATGGACACCAAGCCGCTGGTCGGCCATCTCGCCGCCTGGAACTATTTCGAGAGCGTCGACACGCCAGTGAACAAGGCCTTCATCGAAGAGTGGCACAAGTTCATCAAGAACGACAAGCGCACCACCAACGACCCGATGGAAGCCCACTATATCGGCTTCAACATGTGGATCGAGGCTGTCAAGAAGGCCGGCACCACCGATCCGGACAAGGTCATCGACGCCATGGTCGGTGTCACCGTGCCGAACCTGACAGGCGGCTACGCCACCATGATGCCGAACCACCACATCACCAAGCCGGTACTGATCGGCGAGATCCAGGACGACGGCCAGTTCGAGACCGTCTGGCAGACCGCGGGAACCGTACCGGGCGACGCCTGGTCGGACTATCTGCCGGGCTCCAGGGACCTCATCTCCGATTGGCGCAAGCCGATGTCGTGCGGCAACTTCAACGTCAAGACCGGCAAGTGCGGCGGCGAAGGCACCAACTGAGCGATCATGATTTGACCGTGGTGCTTCCGGGCCGGCTCCTCCCCCCGCCGGCCCGGAAGCCGGAACCCACATCGACAGCAGATTGAGCCACTGATGTTTCTTTTCCGAAACGCCTTGATCTTACTCGCCATTTTGCTCGCCAGCACGGTGATCGGCCATGCCGACGAGGCGGCAACCCGCGCAGCCATCGAGAAATTCGGCCAGACGAAGAGCTTTTCCGATGTCGAGAAAGTGGTGAAGGAGGTCGCGGCAACGGGCAATCCGGCCGCTGCCCGGGCGCTGGGCGCGCTCGCCGACGGAAATCTCTATGCGCGACAGCCCGGCGGCGCAATCTTCATCGTCAAGGAAAAGTCCGACAGTTTCGATCTTTTCGACCCGTTGACGGGCAAGGCGATAGGCTCTTCCGCCAAGGATGCGATGACGAAGGTGAAGGTGAAAAACAGCCTTCGCCGCCTTATCGGCGACGCGGTCGGCAATCTGACCCTCGCCGCCAAGGATCCCTCCATAAGGCTGGCCGCAGCGACTACCATGCTGAACAGCCCAGACCCCTCCACTATAGAGCCACTGGATGCGGCGATCGCCAAGGAGACGGACGCCTCCGTCAAGCGGCGCATGGAAGCGGCACGGGCCTCCGCCGTCCTCGTTTCCGACAAAGGCGACGCCGAGAAGGAAGCCGCTATCGACCTGTTGGGGGCGCGCGGCGACCGCGATACGCTCTCGCTGCTAATGTCCTATCAGGCAACCGCCAAAGGCGTACTGAAGGAAAAAGCGGCTGCTACGATCTCCAACATCCGCGACGTGCTCGCCTGGTGGAGCATCGCGCAGAACGTCTGGTACGGCATCTCGCTCGGTTCCGTGCTGCTGCTCGCGGCGATCGGCTTGGCCATCACCTTCGGTGTCATGGGCGTCATCAACATGGCGCATGGCGAAATGGTGATGCTCGGTGCCTACACGACCTTCGTCGCGCAGGAAATCATCCGCTCGTCATTCCCAAGCCTCCTCGATTGGTCGCTGGCTATAGCGCTGCCGCTTGCCTTCCTGGTCGCCGGCGCCATCGGCTTGGTCATTGAACGCGGCATCATCCGCTTCCTTTATGGCCGCCCGCTCGAGACCCTGCTGGCGACATGGGGCGTATCGCTCATCCTCCAGCAGGCGGTGCGGTCGATCTTCGGCCCGAACAATCGCGACGTCGCTAATCCGTCCTGGATGTCAGGCGAGTTCGATGTCGGGCAACTGGCAATCACCTGGAACCGGCTATGGATCGTGCTCTTCGCGCTCGCGGTCTTCGCCGTGCTTCTCCATGTCTTCAACCGCACATCCTGGGGACTGCGTATGTGTGCCGTGACGCAGAACCGCCGCATGGCCTCCTCCATGGGCATCCGTACGCCCTGGGTCGATGCGCTTACCTTCGCGCTCGGCTCCGGCATCGCCGGGATCGCCGGCGTCGCGCTTTCCCAGATCGACAATGTCTCGCCCAATCTCGGCCAGAGCTACATCGTCGACAGCTTCATGGTCGTGGTGTTCGGCGGCGTCGGCAATCTGTGGGGAACGCTGGTCGGCGCCTTCTCGCTCGGCATCCTCAACAAGTTCCTCGAACCCTATGCCGGCGCGGTACTGGGGAAGATTCTGATCCTCGTTCTCATCATTTTCTTCATCCAGAAGCGTCCACGGGGCCTGTTCGCCCTCAACGGCCGGGCGGTGGAAGCATGATGACGCGCGGCGCTTTCGCCGACGGCTTCACCTGGCACGTTGCGCTTGCCGTATTGGCATTGGCGGCGGCGGCCATCATCGTGCCGATGCTCAACCTCGCCGTCCCGCCGGGCAGTGCGTTGCATATCCCGACCTATGTCGTCACGCTTCTTGGCAAGTACCTGACCTACG
>SCRB01000506.1 GCA_004299545.1 Rhizobiaceae bacterium | reverse complement strand
ATCGACCAGACGGTTGCGGCCATCGCCGATTTCGAGGCCACCACCGGCTGGCGCGATTTCCGCAAGTTTCGCATCGAATGGGCGCAGAAATACAAGCGCGACCTTGGCGAGCGCACCAACGACAAAACCGGCAAGCCGCTGGCCAAGGCGACGATCTCGTCGCGGCTTATGGCGCTCATGGCTTTTTTCCACTGGCTGGCCGACAAGCCGGGGTTCCGTTCCAAGCTCACCTATTCGGACGCCGAGTATTTCCGGCCGTCGGCCAATGACGAGCGCATCGCCAGGGCGGTGCGGGAAAAGCCCGTCGCCAGTATCGAGGAAATCCGCCAGGTGCTTGCCGCCATGCCGGCCGGCAGCGATATCAAAAGGCGCGACCGGGCCTTGATTGCCTTCACGCTGCTTTCCGGCGCGCGCGACGACGCCATCGCCTCGATGTCGATCAAGCATGTCGATCTCGACCGTCGCACTGTGTTTCAGGACGCGCGCGAGGTGCGCACCAAGAACCGAAAGACCTTCACGACATGGTTTTTCCCGGTGGGCGCGGACATTGAGACAATCGTCGTGGATTGGCTTACGCTATTGAAAGAACGCGGCTTCGGCCCGGACGATCCGCTTTTCCCGGCAACGGAAATGGCGCTGGGCGAAAACGGTTTCGAGGCTGGCGGGCTGGCGCGTCATCATTGGAAGAACGCGGCGGCGATCCGCCGGATTTTCAAGGTGGCTTTCGCACAAGCCGGCCTGCCCTATGCCAACCCGCACAGTTTCCGCAACACGCTGGCGATGCTGGGCGAAAAGCTGTGCGCCACGCCGGAAGAGTTCAAGGCATGGAGCCAAAACCTTGGCCATGAGCATGTGCTGACGACGTTTACCAGCTATGGGGCGGTGGCCAGCCACCGCCAGGCGCAAATCTTCGACCAGCTACGCTCGCGGCCGGAAAGGGGCGCGGCGGACGACACGCAGGCGCTGGACGACGAGGCCATGCTTGCGCTTCTCGCCGCCCGGCTGCGCTCCAAGGCCGCCTGATCGCACCCGGCGGGCAATCCCTTAACGACGCAAAGAACGCGCTCGGTCAAACGCCATTTCTGGACTCGCGAATTCAGGTGAGATCGGTTATTCCTCTCTTCTTTCGGAGGGGGCTCCATGAAATTCTATGTTGTAGCGGCGTTTTGCACGTCTGGCGTATTATTGGTTTCAGGATGTGCCGGAACCGATATCATCCAAACATCCGGCGATACCGCGATTATTCAGACGCGTGTTGCCCCAATCTGTGGCAGTACGGGCGCGGTCAACACCGCTCAAAAGCAAGCCGCCATCGAGACATTAAAATCGGGTTTCGACCGTTTCATCATCGTCGGCGCGGCGTCAGCCGATACCGTTCATGTCACCCAAGGGCCAGGCAGTTACAGCACGACAGGCACCATGAACGGTAACTATAGGAAGGGTGGCTTCTACACCGGCACATACAACGGGATAACCACCTATCATCCGGGAATGCCCATCGTCCACGGCGATCACCGACAGGCCTTCTCAATAAAAATGTTCCACAAGGGCGAACCGGGATACGAAAACGCCATCTCCGCTCGCAAGACGCTTGGTCCCAAATGGAAGGATGCTATGAAACAAGGCTCGCTCGGAGTGTGTTTCTAAGTGCGGCGTGCTGCCACATGTGCCATCGTGACGGAAATGACGGCATAAACACCGAGATGGATTTCGATTTGTTGGTATTTTTGTTGGTACTTTGAAAATTTCACGGAAAAATTCCTTTTAATATCATAACATTAAATCCATAGTTCGACGCCTCTTCTGGCACCAGTTCCCTTTAAAGCGATGCGTTTGCGCGGGAATTCTTTCCGCCCGTAAGAACCTTTGATCGACCGGGCGTTGACCTCGTTCCGTCAAACCCCAAGTTTCGTCACTTCGCGGTGGGCCAAGCGGAAAGGAAAATCCATGCGCAAAGCGCTCATGCTCGCAGTGAGCATCGCCTTCCTCGGCGCCATGGCGGCGAACGCTCAGCAATCACCCACGCCGCAGCCGTCTTCGCCGCCGGCAGCGGCCACGCATGATCCAGCCCCGGCGATAAAGGGTTTCGCCGTGGTCGATGTCAGTGAACTGCCCCCCGATGCGCAGAAGCAGGTCCAACAGGTCATTGCGCAATCCAATGCCGAAAGTCTTCAACAACTGCGCAAAAGCATCGACGCTGTCCCGGAAGCCACTGCCGCGCTCAAGGCCAAGGGTGCGACATCCGCCCAGGTGGTGGCCACAAGTCTTGACGATCAGGGCACCCTCACCTTGATCACCAAGAAAAACAGCTGACAGGGCTGGCCCCGGCTTCCGGCCGGGGTTTGCCTTTCAGCCACGGGAACAGGTCAGGGGAACAAAGGACTGACATTTTCATTCCTTCTTCTGCCGATTTAGGCTCTTGAGCGAAATTCTCGATCAGGAGAAGGCGGCGAACAATAAGTTGACCGATCTCGCCGTAACGTCGGTCAACAAGGCATCGGGCACGGCAAAGGCGGCGTAGAAAACAAAATCCACCGCCAGGCCACACGCGATCCGAATGTCCTGAAGTCAAAGTTGGCTTGAAGCCGGCCCTACCAGAACGATTTCAGCTAATCCTGAACCGCTCCAAGGCTGGAGCGCAGATAGCCGACCGGTGCGATTGCCGCGATTGGCGATAGAGCACGATGCCTCCGCGTCATCGCATCGTGCTCTGGCAGGAAAATAAAGGGCTCCCTGCGGGTCGGCGGAGGCTATGGCACATCGTAGGTCGTGACCATCGGCAGTGTCCCATACTGTGCCCGCGTGATCGCGCGTTGAAGCGCCTGCCGCCGCACCGTGGCAGAAAGTTTCCTGGCGTTCGACATGAACGTGCCCGAGACCTGGAACTCCCCGCATTCGCGGCAATCGAAATGCATCGTATCTTCAAAGGCCGGCTTCTTGGCGGTCGCAGGCTTCCTGCAGATCACGCATGATGTTTTCGCTCTGGCCATCTTTGTCCTCTCCGTGAATACACGTTCAAAAAAGGCCGGGCCAACATAGCCCGGCAAGGTCGAAGGCCACAACCACCTTCATAGGCAGCATGCGCGCGCTGGACCCCTGCAATGTTTCCGACACCCTTTGTTGCGGCGGCAATCGGCGGCGCCTGCAGAAGACGAGACCGTTACGAGGGTTTACTTCACAGCGCCAGTCGAAAGCCCCTTCACAATATAGCGTTCGAGGAAGATGCCGACGATAACGAGCGGAGCGATCGCCGCAGCGGAGAGCGCCGCCATCGACCACCAGTTGATGCCTTGCGAGCCGGTCTGGCTCGCCACCATGACGGGCAGGGTCTTGGCGTCGGATGCCGTCAGCAGCGAAGCGAAGAAATATTCGTTCCAGGTCAGCACCAGCGACAGGATGAAGGCGGCGACGAGGCCCGGCAGGGTGATCGGCAGGATTATACGGAAGAAGACACCCCATATGGAAAGCCCGTCCACCAGCGCCGCCTCGTCGAGTTCGACGGGAATTGTGTTGAACTGGTCGCGCATGATCCACACCACGATCGGCAATACGGTCAGCGTGTAGACGAAGATCAAGCCGATCCTGGTGTCGAGCAGGGCCAGTTCCTTGTACAGAACCAGGAAGGGCAGCGCGAGAACCACCGGCGGCAGGATCAGCTGCGAGATGAAGAAGAAGAGTATGTCGTCGTTCTTCATCGGCCCGAACTTGTATTGGAAGCGGCTCAGCCCGTAGGCGGCGAGCGAGCCGAGCAGGAGCGCCAGAAGCGAGGCGCCGATGGATATGAAGATGCTGTTTTCGAAACGGCCGATGAATTCGTGGCGCGGCGTCGAGATCTGGAAGATCGTATCGGGGGAGAGACCGAGCGAACCCCAGCCCTTCCAGTTCGGGATGAAGTCCAGCCACGGTACCAGATGGCCATGGGTCACGTCGATCGCCGATTTGAAGGAAGTCGTCACCGTCCAGTAGATCGGGAACAGGCAGACGATCGCCCAGATAATGAGAGCGCCATAGACCAACACCCGGCCGACGACGATCTTCGCCCGTTGCGTATTGCCCGGCTGGGCGAAACTGTCGTCGAGGTCGGCGGTTACGGCCATCCGGCGATTCTCCGTGTCGGGCTCATACGACGTTGCGTGTGAAGCGCTTGGCGATGCGCAAAAGCAGCATCAGGAAGAGGATGATGAGGATCAGGTAGAACATGGCGAGAGCCGTGCCGTAGCCGACATTCGAGCGGTCGCGGTAGACCCGATAGATGAAGCTCGACACGGTGTCGGTCGCCCCGCCGGGGCCACCGCCGGTGACGGTGATGACGATATCGGCGAGTTTCAGCTTGAAGATGATGCGGATCAGGAGCGTCGTGATCGAGACCGGCAGCATCAGCGGGAACGTGACCTTCCAGAAAGCCTGCCACGGGCTGGCGCCATCCACCTTGGCGGCCTCGATCACCTCCTTCGACATCGCCTGCAAGCCGGCCAGAAGGAGGATAACCATGAAGGGAATCCACATCCAGGCATCGAGCGCCTCGATCGTGAAGCGCGCCGTCCACGGATAGGCGAAGAAGGCGGGCGTCTGCCAGCCGAAGTCGCGCGCCAGCCTCGCCAGCGGTCCGAAACGGTATTCCATCAGCGACTTGCCGATCATCCAGCTGACTGCGACCGGGCTCAGCATGAACGGGATAAGGAAGGCGACCCGAAAGAATTTGCGCGCCCGGATCTCGGCGTTGAGCAGGAGCGCGAGGCCGAAGGCGATGGCGTATTCCGCCAGCACCATCACCACGTAGAAGACCATGTTGGCCAGCGCGTTCCAGTAATAGGGATCGTGGAACATCTGGACGAAATTGTCGAAATCGTTGAAATGCGGCCCGCCGAGCGCCGCGAGATTCCAGTCGAGCGAGGCGATATAGAAGCCGAAGAGGGTCGGGAAGATGGCGACCGCCAGCGTAAAAAGCGCTGCCGGCAGAACGAACAACGCCCTCAGCCCGGCTTCGCCGCGCGCCATCACCTGGCCGACGCCGAGAGCGATGCCCCACAAGGCATAGGCGTAAAGGATCGGCCTCCAGGTGGCGAAGCCGAAACCGATCGCTCCGGCCGCATAGAGTGTCTGGACGAGCAGGGCGGCAACGAAAAGGATCGACGCCGCCCAGATCAACGCTTTTCCGGCGGCGATCCTGGCATGCGCGCCGACGATATCAGGGTTGTCGAATTCCGGTTCATTGTCCGCCGCTGCCATCGAGGCCGATGCCGTCATTTGCTACCTGTGTTCTTCGTTTTGCCGAAAACCTGGCGAACCGTTATCCGCGTCTGGTTCACTGTCCGTTCGGAGAGTCCCGGCGTTTAACCTTCATTGTTACTGTGCGTCCTCGAAGGACGCGCCATCAGCAAGAACATGATGGTATGGACCCTATCTCCAGCGAAAGTCGATAATCCCCAATCACCGACCGAAGCAATGCCTCCAGATGAAATCCCCTCCCCCACATTCGCGGGGGAGGGGACAATCATCCCGCTTACTTGCCGAGCGCGGCCTTGTAGAACTTGATCTGCTGTTCACGGCCAAGCTGGTCCGTCAGCTTCTCCCACGCCGCCGCGATCTTGTCGGCGCCCTCCTGCGGCTTTTCCTGACCGGCAAAAACCTTCGCCAGTTCGTCTTCCGCCAGGCTGTAATACTGGAAGATGCCGGGGATACGGGGCTCGATCGCTGCGTTCGGGTGATTGTAGGAGTTGAACTGCGAGTCGAGGTAGGACGTGATGTAGCCGCGGTCGTAGCCAGCCTCGACCCATTCGTCGATATCGTGCTGGCTGTTGCGGTAGCATTGGAAGCCCGACGGATAGGCCGACGTCCACAGCGCCAGATCCTTGCCGCCGAGATGCGCGGCGGCGCTCCACGCCGCCTTGTGCTTCTTGTCGTCGCTGTCGACCTTCTTCATCACATAGATGCCCCAGCCGAGATAGGCGAGGTTCGGTGCGTAGTTCGGACCGCTCGACGGCTTTTCCCACTTGCCGGTCTTCGAATTATAGACATCGTCGGAACCGGGAAGGATGGAGAAGCCGCAGACGTCGCCGACGACCGACGTATCGCTGGTCTTGGCGGCGGCGCCGACATCGCCCCACCACACGACCATCGAGCCGGTGCCTCCGAGGAATTCGGCAAAGCCCGTCTCGTTGGGATCGGCATTGATCTGGTTTGGCGGCTCATAGGGCAGCGCATCGACGACGTCCTGGATGGCGCGCACGAAGGCGGGGTTGTTGACCCTCGGTTTCATGGTGTCGGGATCGAAGAGCCAGGCCGCTTCACCCGGATATTTCGCATAAGCCGTCGTGCGGCTGGCGAGGAAGTAGAAGCCGAAACCGCCCCATGGCTTCGGCGGATCGAGGTAGCCCCATGCCGGCTGGCCGCCGATCGTCTTGCCCTTGAGGAACTTGGTGACTTCCTGGACCTCCTGCCACGTCTTCGGCAGGCCCCATTCGCCCTTGTGGCCCGCATCCTTCCACGCCTTGGCGAGATCCTTGTCGGAAAAATAGTCCGTCCGGTAATTGAAGTTGTGGCAGTCGCCATCGATCGAGACGCGATAGAGCTTGCCGTCCCATGTGCCGACCGGCGGCTTCAGATAGTTCACGTAGTCCTCGGTATCGATCATCTTCTTGACCCAGTCGGGCATCTCCGAGGTCAGCCCGCGGCCGCAGACGTCGCCCTCGAACGGCGCGCCCATTTCGAGCATGTCCCAATCGATCGTGCCGGTCGAGATCGCCTGCTGGAGCCGGGCGTTGTAGTCGGCCTGGGCGAGATCGATCCAGTTGATCTTGGCGCCGGTATATTCCTCCCACGAATGCAGGAATCCGCGGAACAGAAAATCATGCGTATTCTGGTTGTTGAGGCCCATGAAGGTCAGTTCGACGCCCTTGAATTCGCCCTCTTTGATCGCCGCCTTGGTTGGCGCGAGACACAATTCGCCGACCTTGCGGTAGTCGGCATCGGTCGGCGATCCCTTGCCGACGCCCGGAATCTGCAGGATCTGCTTGCGCAGGGCCTTTTCCGCATCCGACAGGCCGCTCGCCTGGGCATGGGCGGGACTGGCGAAACCGCCGAGCCCTCCAGCGGTGCCGAGCGCGGCGGCCGCGCCGGTCATCGCCGCGCCTTGCAGGAGCCGGCGCCGACTCAGCTGCGCCCGCATGATCTGTTCATAGGTTTCGATTTTCACTGCCGATCCTCCCGAATGTGATGAAGATTAGGGTCGTCGCCGCATGAGCCGCTGCTCGTCTCGGGCTCATGCCTCGGCCCGCATTATCCATGCTGGGTATCTTGATGCCGCGCTTTCTTGACGGTCACGGCCCTCCTGACGATCGCCTGCTGCGATCCGCCAAGCAGTATGTTTCTTGGCCCGGCGAAGTCAACTGGCGGATTTACCGCCGGCGTGCGGACAGTGGACAGGCGCAACCGCGTCGTCTACTCATGCCGGTCCGGAGATTGTTCGCGGCGAGAGGTGCTATGGCGAAGGTTACGGTTCGAGGCGTCCGTAAGGCTTTCGGCCCTGTCGAGGTCATCCACGGCGTCGACGTCGAGATCGAGGACGGCCAATTCGTCGTTCTCGTCGGCCCTTCCGGCTGCGGCAAGTCGACGCTGCTCAGGATGATCGCCGGCCTGGAGAACGTCTCCGACGGGATCATCGCCATCGGGCGCACCATCGTCAACAACCTGCCGCCGGCCAAGCGCGACATCGCCATGGTGTTCCAGAGCTACGCGCTCTACCCGCATATGACGGTGGCGGAGAACATGGCCTTCTCGCTCAAGCTGAGGGGCATCGCCCCGGCGACGATCGCCGAGCGGCAGAAGGCGGCAGCCGAAATCCTCGGCCTGACGCCCTATCTGAAACGCTATCCGCGCCAGCTTTCCGGCGGCCAGCGCCAGCGCGTCGCGATGGGCCGCGCCATTGTGCGCGAGCCGCAGGTGTTCCTGTTCGACGAACCGCTGTCGAATCTCGACGCCAAGTTGCGCGTGCAGATGCGCACCGAAATCAAGCAATTGCACCAGCGGTTGAAGACGACGACGGTTTTCGTCACGCATGACCAGATCGAGGCTATGACGATGGCCGACAAGATCGTCGTCATGCAGGCGGGCGGCATCGAGCAGATCGGTTCTCCGCTCGAACTCTATGACCGGCCGAAGAACCTCTTCGTCGCCGGTTTCATCGGCTCGCCCGCCATGAACCTCATGCGCGGGACGGTGCACCTGAACGGCGGGGCCTCCGTCGTGACGGGAGACGTGAAACTGCCGGTCGCGGAGATCGGACTGCCCGAGGGGCGGCCGGTGGTCTACGGCGTGCGGCCGGAACATCTCGATCTGGCGGATGACGGCGTGCCAGCCGAAGTGACGGTGATCGAGCCGACCGGTTCGGAGATGATGGTCTTCCTCAAAACGGGGGCGGAAAATCTCGTGGCGGTCTTCCGCGAGCGCCATCATCTGACGCCGGGCCAGCGCGTGCATGTCCGGCCGGATCCGAGCCAAATCCATCTTTTCGACGGAGAGACCGGCGAAAGGCTCGAACGCTGAGATACTGACCGCTGACCGCGAGGGAGGAAACCGAATGCTGAAGGGTATAAGCCCGCTGTTGAACGCCGACGTCCTTTATGCCCTGAGGGCGATGGGGCATGGCGACCGGCTCATCGTTGCGGACGCCAATTTCCCCTCCGATGCGATCGCCCGGCAGACGCGCCTCGGGCGCCTGCTGCGCATCGACAATGTGACGGCGGCGGAGGCTGTGGCGGCGATCCTGTCGGTCATGCCGCTCGACAGTTTCATCGACGATGCTGCGGCGCGCATGGAGATCGTCGATGCGCCGAACGAAATCCCGCCGGTGCAGCAGGAAGTCCAGAAGGCGATCGATGCCGCGGAGGGAAAAAGCCTGCCGATGGCGTCGATCGAGCGTTTCGCCTTCTACGAACATGCGAAGAGCGCCTATTGCGTCGTCCAGACCGGCGAGCGCCGGTTTTACGGCTGCTTTTCCTTCTCCAAGGGCGTCGTCCCGCCAGAAGCCTGATCCCAATGGCGCCTGATCCAGATCCGGAAGCATTCTCATGACCGTCAACAGACCGATCGTCATTCTCGGCGTCTTCGTCGCCGACACGGCCTACCGCGCCGCCCGCCAGCCGAAACTCGGCGAAACCATCCTCGGCAACAGCTTCAAGCTTGGCCCTGGCGGCAAGGGCTCCAATCAGTCGGTCGCGGCCGGCCGACTCGGGGCTGACGTCTCCTTCATCACCCGGCTCGGCCGGGACGCCTTCGCGGAGATCGCCGAGGCGACATGGAGGGAAGCGGGGGTCAAGCCGGTCGTCACGAGCGACCCCGGGAGCTATACGGGCGCCGCCTATATCTTCATCGAGGAGGCGACCGGCAATAACGCCATCATCATCAGTCCGGGCGCCGCCGCCAACATTTCGGCAGCCGACATGGACGCCAATGCCGGCCTCATCCGGTCCGCGGGCGTGTTCATGACGCAACTGGAACAACCGCTCCCCGCCGCGATCCGCGGGCTCGAAATCGCGCGGGAAGCGGGGGTGACGACCATCCTCAACCCGGCGCCCGCCGCGCCGCTCGAGGAGCGTGTCTTCGGGCTCTGCGATTATGTCACGCCGAACGAATCTGAAGCTGAAGGTCTGACCGGGCTTCCCGTCGGCTCTGTCGACGACGCGCGCCACGCCGCCGACATGCTTCTCCGGAAAGGCGCCGGTGCGGCGGTCATCACGCTCGGCGAAGCGGGCGCGCTCTATCATGCGCCGGGCCGTTCGGAACTCGTTCCAGCGGTGAAAGCAGGCCCCGTCGTGGAGACGACCGGCGCGGGCGACGCCTTCAACGGAGGCTTCGCCACCGCGCTGGCGCGCGGTTTGGATCCGGTCGAGGCCGTCCGCTTCGGCTGCGCCGTCGCCGGCATTTCGGTCACGCGGCCGGGAACCGCGCCGTCCATGCCGACACTCGAGGAAGTCGAAAAGCTGCTCGGAAGATGAAGCGGCGCCTCAGATCTTCCTCAGCGCCACCACTTCGACCAGATGGTTTGCGCCCTTGCGCAGGATGAGGTCCGCGCGGGGACGCGTCGGCAATATGTTCTCGCGCAAATTCTTCAGATTGATGTTCGACCAGAGCCCTTCGGCGATGGCCAGCGCGGCTTCGTCGGAAAGCTGGGAATAGCGGTGGAAGAAGTTCTCGGGGCTGCGGAAGGCCGTCTCGCGCAGCCGCATGAAGCGGTCGATATACCATTTCTGGATCATCTGCTCCTCCGCGTCGATATAGATGGAAAAGTCGAAGAAGTCCGAGACGACGGGGACTGCACGCCCGTCGCGCGGCAGGTCGCGGGTCTGGAGAACATTGATGCCCTCGAAGATGAGGATATCCGGGCGGTCGATGGTGGCGAATTCCCCCGGCAGCACGTCATAGGTAAGGTGCGAATAAAGCGGCGCGCGGACATTGCGCATCCCCGCCTTGATCGCCGAAAGGAAGCGCAAAAGCGCGCCGACGTCGTAGCTTTCTGGAAAACCCTTGCGCTCCATCAGGTTTTCCCGCCGCAGGATCTCGTTCCTCAAAAGGAAGCCGTCGGTTGTGATCAGATCGACCTTGGGACTCGACGGCCAGCGCGCCAGAAGCTCCTTCAGCACCCTTGCCGTGGTCGATTTACCGACAGCGACCGAACCGGCGATGCCGATGATGAAGGGTGTCTTGACCGACTGGTCGTTGCTGAAGAAAACCTGGCGCTGCCGGAACAGAAGCTGGCTTGCCTCGACATGCGCCGAAAGCAGGCGCGAAAGGGAAAGATAGATGCGCTTGACCTCTTCGAGATCGATCGGGTCGTTGAGCGAGCGCAGGCGCTGGATTTCCTCCCCCGTGAGCGTCAGCGGCGTGTCGGCGCGAAAGGCCGCCCATTCCTCGGAGGAGAAGACCCGGTAGGGAGAATATTTTTCCTCGGGCGCAAGCTGATCCATCGAGCACTCTCATCATGGAAGGAGGGGTCAATCCTTTCGGCTGGCCTTCTCCGCTATGCCCGATTGGGCGGTCCGTCGGGACAATTCCTCCAATATATCGGAAAGCGGCACGCCCGCTATGCCCAGCACGACCAGCCAATGATAGAGGAGGTCGGCGCTTTCCGAAACCAGCGCCCGCCTGTCGGAACCGAGCGCGGCGATGACCGTCTCCACCGCTTCCTCGCCGAGTTTCTTGGCGGCTTTCTCCATTCCCGCGGCGTAGAGCTTCGCCGTCCACGAATTCTCGTCTCCCGAGCGGGCGCGCCGCGCGATAATTGCTTCCAGGTCGGATAGCGTAAGCTCTGCCATGCCCATCGCTTAGCCTGACGAAGGAACGGTGTCGAGTCGCATGGGCAAGCCGGCCTTCGCCATACAGGCCTTCGCTTCGGCGATCGAATAGGTGCCGAAATGGAAGATGGACGCCGCCAGGACGGCTGCGGCATGGCCTTCCTTGACGCCTCGGACGAGATGATCGAGCGTGCCGACCCCGCCCGACGCGATGACGGGAACGGGCACGGCATCGGCTATCGTGCGCGTGAGGGAAAGGTCATAGCCGGCCTTGGTGCCGTCACGGTCCATCGAAGTCAGAAGAATCTCGCCGGCTCCGAGGGAAACGACTTTCCTGGCGAACTCGACGGCGTCGATACCCGTGGCGCGGCGGCCGCCATGGGTGAAGATCTCCCAGCGTTCCGCCTCGCCATCACCGGAAACCTTGCGCGCGTCGATCGCCACGACGATGCACTGGTCGCCGAACTTGTCGGCCGCTTCCGCGACGAAATCCGGATTCGCCACCGCCGCCGTGTTGATCGAGACCTTGTCGGCGCCGGCCAGAAGCAGCTTGCGGATATCGGAAACCTGCCGCACGCCGCCACCGACGGTGAGCGGCATGAAACATTGCTCGGCCGTCCGCGCGACAACCTCGAAGATCGTCTCGCGATTGTCCGAGGAAGCGGTGATGTCGAGGAAGCAGAGCTCGTCGGCGCCGGCGGCGTCATAGGCCTTCGCTGCCTCGACAGGATCGCCGGCATCGACGAGATCGACGAAATTGACGCCCTTGACGACGCGGCCGTCCTTGACGTCGAGGCAGGGAATGATGCGAACTTTCAGCATGCGCCCCTCTTCAACAGCGCCAGCGCCTTTTTGGCGTCGATCCTGCCGTCATAGAGCGCGCGGCCGGAAATCGCACCTTCGAGTTTTTGCGCATCGGATAGCATCATGCGCTCGATATCGGCCATCGACGCCAGCCCGCCCGAAGCGATGACAGGGATCGAGACAGCTTCGGCAAGCGTGATCGTTGCCTCCCAGTTGATGCCCGAAAGGACGCCGTCGCGGTCGATATCGGTATAGACGATGGCCGCGACCCCGGCGCCTTCGAAGCGTTTCGCCAGTTCCTCGGCTCGCAATTCCGAGCTTTCTGCCCAGCCCTCGACCGCGACCCTGCCACGCCTGGCATCAATGCCGACCGCGATCCTGCCCGGAAAGGCGCGGCTCGCCGTTTTCACCAGATCGGGATCGCGGACGGCGACGGTGCCGAGGATCACGCGCGCCAGCCCTTTCTCCAGCCAGGCCTCGATATGGGCGAGCGTGCGGATGCCGCCGCCAAGCTGAACGGGATTCTTGGTCGCTTTCAAGATGGCCTCGACCGCGGCGCCGTTGACGCTTTTACCGGCAAAGGCGCCGTTCAGGTCCACCACATGCAGCCATTCGAAGCCTTCTTCCTCGAAGGCCTTCGCCTGCGCCGCCGGGTCAGGATTGTAGACCGTGGCTTCCGCCATGTCGCCGAGTTTCAGGCGCACGCATTGACCGTCCTTCAGGTCGATGGCGGGGAAAAGGATCACTTTGACGTCCCAGTTTTTAGGAAATGAACAATTAGGGAACAAATTCTGAAAATGGGACTCGACTCTTAGGAAGGAATCAGGATTCGATTGGGTCCACCCTCAAGAT
>SCRB01000505.1 GCA_004299545.1 Rhizobiaceae bacterium | reverse complement strand
TTCCGGTCGAAGGCCGCGCAAATATGCCGGCGGCGACAAAATGCCGCCGGCCCTGCGGCCGGCGGCTGGTCTTTGCGGTTTCCAGCGCTCAGGCAGCCTTGGCGTGATCGACCGGATGGAGCACATGGAAGGAAACGCAGATGCGATTCCAGATGTTGATCATGCCGATAGCGATCGTCAGCTTCGTGAGTTCCTCCTCGGAGAAGTGCCGGCGCGTCGCTTCCCACAGCGCGTCGGGAACGCCCTGTTCTGAAATCTTCGTCACGGCATCGGTGTAGGCGAAGGCGGCGCGCTCACGCTCGGTGAAAAGCGGCGACTCTTTCCAGGCGGAAACGAGGAACACCCGCTGCTGCGTATCGCCATCGCGCAGCGCTTCATGGCTGTGCATGTTGACGCAAAACGAGCAGCCATTGATCTGCGATGCGCGAAGCTTTACGAGATGGAGCAGGCTCTTCTCCAGCCCGCATTCGTCCACCGCCTTGTTCAGCGCGTAGACCTGCTTCATCACGTCCGGTGCATAATTCTGGTATTTCATCCGCTGTTCCACTGTCTTTCCTTTCATCCTTGCTTTGAAACGGATTTCTGCAGTCGCTGGTAGCGCTCGACGAAGGCACAGTTCCGTGCGATCGAGCGCGGATCGGCCTCCTCGAGAAAATCCTCGACAATGTCGGAAAGCCTCACCTCTGCGAGCGCGGCGCGGTAGGCCTTTTCCGCCTTGAGCATCGCGACATTGATGCCGCACGGCTTCACATAGGCGGAGGCCGGAAGCGGGTTCGGCCCCCCCCGGCGGATCTCCGCGCAGCGATAAGCGGGTTCCGGCCCTTCGACGGCAAGCACGATGTCGAGCAGCGTGATACGTTCCGGCCCACGCGCCAGCCTGTAGCCGCCATGGGGGCCCGGAATGGATTCGAGAATCTTCGCATTCGCCAGCGCATTCAGATGCTTCAGGAGATAGCTCGGCGACAGGCCGTGCGCCTCGGCAAGCGCGGCACCCGGAAGCGTTGCACCGTCGTGGACGCCGGCAAGTGCGGCGCAGCAATGGATCGCCGCCTCTACGCCATCTCCGAGTTTCATCAGATCAATTCCCTATTCATGGATAATTTCTATCATGGATAATTTTTATCTGCAATAAGAATTCGAAAACGCATCGCGCGTTTTCGCCATTGGAACGACCTGGCGGAATTTTACGCGGAACGTTTCTCTCCGGCGCGGGCTTCCATCAGGTCCGCCAGCTTGGCAACGGTATTTTCCTGCGCGAGCGGCGTATAGACGACAAGCCGCATGTCGGAACCGTCATCGATCGAGAAACTCATATGCTCGAAGGTCATCGTGCCGGCGACGGGATGGCGGACATGTTTCACGCCCGACAGCCGCCGAAGCACATCGCGCTCCGGCCACCATGCCCGAAATTCCGGGCTGGACCGCATCGTCAGCGCGATCAGCCGTTCGAAATCGGGATCGCCGGTATATTTTGCACTTTCGGCCCGGAACGACGCCAGGACGACGCGAGCGAGTTCTTCCCAATCGACAAGCAACCGGCGATGCTGGGGGTTGGTGAAGACCATGTGGATGATGTTGCGTTCATCTCCCTTGAGCAGGCCATAATCACCGAAAATCGCCACCGCCGCCGCATTCCAGGCCAGGACGTCCCAACGCCGCCCCGTCACATAGGCGGGCTGCATCGACAGGCTGTCCAGCATATGGAGCAAGGGCGCCTCGACCTTCTCGACCGCGATGGCGCGATGGCCCGGCTCCGGCCGCCCGGCCAGTATCAAAAGATGGCGTTTTTCCGCCGCGTCGAGCCGCAAGGCGCGTGACAGGGCGTTCAAGACCTCCGACGAAGGGCGAACATCCCTCCCCTGCTCCAGCCAGGTGTACCAGGTGGTACCGACGCCCGCGGCCATCGCGACTTCCTCGCGCCGCAAGCCCGGCGTCCGCCGTCGCGCGCCGGGCGCCAGACCGAGATCGGCCGGCGAGAGCCGCTCGCGCCGCGAGCGAAGGAAGGCGCCGAGTTCCTGCCTGCGGCGATGGTCGGGCGATGATTCCACAGACGACATGACAGTCATTATAGCAGTACTGATACCAGGATAAAATTGGAACTGTTTCACGTCGCGCGCCTGCACCATTTGTCGCCAGGGCAGCACGATGGAAATGGAGTGGAGGTTCTGGACATGGATTTGAAAAACAAGGTCGCGCTCGTTACCGGTTCGACCGACGGTGTCGGGCGGCTGGTAGCGCGGAGGCTTGCCGCGGATGGAGCGCGAGTCTTCGTCCATGGCCGCGACAAGACACGTGGTGAAAGCCTCGTCGCCGCGATCGAAGCCGAAGGCGGCAAGGCGGAATTCCTCGCCACCGATTTCTCATCCCTCGCGGAAGTCCACCGCCTGGCGGAAACTGTTCGGAGCAGGACGAACCGGCTTCATCTTCTCATCAACAATGCCGGCGTCGGCACCAATAGCGGCGGACCGGGGCGGCGAACCAGTGCCGACGGCTACGAGTTGCGCTTCGCCGTCAACTATCTCGCCGGCTTTCTCCTCACATCGCTCCTTTTGCCGCTCATGAAGGACAGTGCGCCCGCCCGGATCGTTAATGTCGCTTCAGCGGGGCAGCAAGCGATCGATTTCGACGATGTCATGCTGGAGCGCGGCTATAGCGGCGTACGCGCCTATTGCCAGAGCAAGCTTGCCCAGATCCTCTCCACCATCGATCTGGCGGTCCGGCTGGAGGGCACCCGCGTTACCGTCAACAGCCTGCATCCGGCAAGTTACATGAACACGACGATGGTCCGGGACGCCGGCGTCGAGCCATGGAGCACGGTCGAAGAGGGTGCGGAAGCGATCCTCAATCTGGCGACATCTCCCGCGCTCGAGGGGCGAAGCGGCCTTTATTTCGACGGATTGCGGGAAGTGCGCGCCAACGCGCAAGCCTACGACGCCGCCGCGCCCCAAAAACTCCGCGAACTGAGCCTCGCCCTCACCGGCCTGACCCAAACGAAGATTTGATCCGGAAGGAAAGACGCCCATGGAAAACAAGAACCAGCATGCCGTCGTCATCGGCGGCTCCTCCGGCATCGGGTTGGCAACCGCGACAGCGCTGCATCAACGCGGCTATGCCGTCACCATCACCGGACGCAACGAGGAGAAGTTACGCGATGCCGTGAAAGCTCTCGACACGGCTGTCGGCACGGCCGCCTTCGATGGCGGCAAGCCGGGCGAGGTCCGCCGTTTCTTCGACGGACTGGGCGCATTCGACCATCTCGTGCTTTGCCTGAGCGGCGGCAGGGGTCTTGGCCCCTTCGCCACGCTCGACCTCGCGGAGGTTCGCGCCGGCGTCGACGAAAAGATCTGGCCGCAGCTTTCCTGCGCTCAGGCGGCCCTGCCGACGATCAGCAGGAACGGCTCGATCACCTTCGTTTCGGCCGTCTCCGCCCAATTGGCGGCCCCCGGCATCGCTGGTATCGCGGCGATCAACGGCATGCTTCTGTCGGTCACGCCGATCCTTGCCGCCGAGTTGAAACCGCTTCGGATCAACACCGTCGCGCCAGGCGTCATCGATACGCCCTGGTGGGATTTCCTGCCGGCGCACCAGCGCCAGGCGGTCTTCTCCGAATATGGCGCCAAAACACCCGTGGGCCGCGTCGGCAGGCCCGAGGAAGTCGCGGAAGCGATCACCTCCCTCGTCAAAAACGGCTTCATCACAGGGCAGGTGCTGACGGTGGATGGCGGCCTGCGCTACGCCGCTTGAGGAGCGGCAATCGGCAATCGGCAATCGGAAAGAACGGCAGCGAATGCTGGCGCAAGCAATTGCGTCCGAAACCATGACCCGATTGCCGAATGCCTGCTGCCGGCCGCCCCTACTCTGCCGGTTCAGCCACCGTCGCCTTGGCCATCGGGTTGTTGGGATGCGTCGTCCAGTTGGCGTACTTGGCCGAAACCTTCTTCTTCGTGCGCAGATCCATCGCCCCTGCTGCCAGCGGCAGCATGGTGATGCAGTCTTCCACCGGGCAGACATTGACGCACAGATTGCAGCCGACGCACTCCGCCTCGATCACCTCGAAATGACGCATGCCGTCCACCATCGAGGTGATTGCCTGGTGCGAGGTGTCCTCGCAGGCGATATGGCAGCGCCCGCATTTGATGCACAGATCCTGGTCGATATGGGCCTTGGCGACATAGTTGAGGTTGAGATACTGCCAGTCGGTGACGTTGGGCGTCGCGCGTCCGATAATATCGTCCAGACTCGCGTGGCCCTTTTCGTCCATCCAGTTCTTCAGCCCCTCGATCATCTCCTGCACGATCTTGAAGCCATAGGTCATCGCCGCCGTACAGACCTGCACGTTGCCGGCGCCGAGCGCCATGAATTCGGCCGCGTCGCGCCAGTTGGTCACGCCGCCGATTCCGGAGATCGGCAGGCCCCGCGTTTCCGGATCGCGCGCGATCTCGGCCACCATGTTGAGGGCGATCGGCTTGACCGCCGGGCCGCAATAGCCGCCATGCGAGCCCTTGCCGTCGATTGACGGCTCCGGCGAGAACGTATCGAGGTCGACTCCGGTGATCGACGATACGGTGTTGATGAGAGAGACGGCATCCGCCCCGCCCTTTTTCGCCGCCCGCGCCGGATAGCGGATGTCGGTGATGTTGGGCGTCAGCTTTACGATCACCGGCATGCGCGTATACTGCTTGCACCAGCGCGCCACCATCTCGATGTATTCCGGCACCTGCCCGACAGCCGACCCCATGCCGCGCTCGCTCATGCCGTGCGGGCAGCCGAAATTGAGTTCGATGCCGTCGCATTCGGTCTCCTCGACCGCCGGCAGGATCGCCTTCCAGCTTTCCTCCGTGCAGGGCACCATGATCGAAGCGATCAGCGCGCGATCCGGCCAGTCGCGCTTGACCTTTTTCATCTCGCGCAGATTGGTCTCCAGGGCGCGGTCGGTGATGAGTTCGATATTGTTGAGGCCAAGCAGCCGCCGGTCGGCGCCCCAGATCGCGCCGTAGCGCGGACCGTTGACATTGACGATCGGTGGTCCCTCTTCGCCGAGCGTCTTCCACACAACGCCGCCCCAGCCCGCCTTGAAGGCACGCACGACATTGTACTCCTTGTCCGTCGGCGGCGCCGAGGCCAACCAGAACGGGTTCGGGGACTTGATGCCGAGGAAGTCGTTGCGGATGTCTGCCATGGCTTTACTCCTTCTCAGCCGGCGACGGCATGGAGGCTATGAGAGGCAAATTCATTGGCGCTTCTCCGGCAGGGTATCGAAGGCCGGAACGCCATCGGGAATGACATGGAAGCTGGCCTTCTCCTCGCAGAAGATCGCGATCTTCGGCCCGCCATAGACTTCCGGCTCGTCGAGCGTGCCGATCTTGAGCACGAGTTGCGGCAGGCCCGGCCGTCGCGACAGGATATGCGTACCGCACAGCGCGCAGAAATCCCGCGTCACCGCGTTCGGGAGATCGGGCCTTCTATATTGTCTCGGCTCGCCCTTCACATAGGCGAAGCCGTCGGGCGGAATGAGCATGAAGTAGTTGGGGCCGCCGCCCGAAATATGCTGACAGGCACGGCAATGGCATTCAGCCTTGAGCACGGGTGCGGCGGTGACGCTATAGCGCAACGCACCGCAATAGCATCCGCCTTGGAGGTCAGTTTGCATCGTGGCAACCTTCCGATGCCGGGTTCATCAGAGGCGGGCGCCCGTAAGGATAAAACGACACCATAGGTGCCCCTAACCCTTCAGCGCCCGCTGGATGCTTTCCGCCGCGTCGCGCCCCTGCGCCACGGCGGTAACCGTCAGGTCCTCGCCGCCGGCGACGCAATCGCCTCCCGCCCAGACCATGGCGATGGACGTGCGGCCTTCCGCATCGACCTTGATCTTGCTACTCTCCATGACGATCTGGCTGCCGCTGCCGTTGAGCGGGGCGGCATCGAAGCTCTGGCCGATCGCCTTGAAGACCTGGTCGGCATCGAGCCTCAACATTTCACCGGTCCCGGCGAGCTTGCCATCCCTGAGCGCGGTATATTCGAGTTCGATCGCCGCAACCTTGCCGTCCTCGGCGATCACCTTTTTCGGCTGCAGCCAATGGCGGATGCTGACACCGTTGGCGGCCGCCAGATCCTGCTCATACTCTGAAGCGTTCATGTGCTCACGGCCGCGGCGGTAGCAGATCGTCACTTCCTCCGCGCCGAGCAACTTCGATTGCACGGCCGCGTCGATCGCCGTCATGCCGCCGCCGATGACAACGACGCGGCGGCCGATCGGCAGCGCTGCGATGTCGGCCGCCTGCCGAAGCGTTTCGATGAAGTCGACCGCATTGTCGGCACCTTCCGCATCTTCGCCCTCGGCACGAAGCGCGTTGACCCCGGCAAGCCCCGCGCCGAGAAAGACCGCATCGTATCTTCCGGTGAGATCGGCGAGCGTGAAATCGCGCCCCAGCGCCTTGCCGTTCTCGATAGCGATGCCGCCGATAGCAGTCACATAATCGACTTCGGCCTGCGCGAAACCATCGACCGTCTTGTAGGCGGCGATACCGTATTCGTTGAGCCCGCCCGCTTTCGCGCGCGCCTCGAAGACAGTGACGTCATGCCCGTGCATGGCCAGCCGATGCGCACAGGCAAGCCCCGCCGGGCCGGCGCCGACAACGGCGATTTTCCTGCCCGTCGGCGCGGCGCGCTCATAAAACTGCCGATCCTGCGCCATGGCCGTGTCGGTGGCGTAGCGCTGCAGGCGGCCGATCTGAACCGGCTTGCCCTCTGCGGCCTCGCGCACGCAGGCTTCTTCGCACAGCGTCTCGGTTGGGCAGACGCGGGCGCACATGCCGCCAAGGATATTCTGGTCGAAGATGGTCTTCGCCGCGCCGAGCGGATTGCCGTTGCCGATCTGTCGGATGAAAAGCGGGATGTCGATCGTGGTCGGGCATGCCTGCATGCAGGGCGCATCATAGCAGAAATAGCAGCGGTCGCTCTCGACCACCGCCTCGTGGTGATCGAGCGATGGATGCAGGTCGCCGAAATTCTCGGCATACGCCTCCGGTGACAGCCGCCCGGCTGCAATTCCTTCCTTGAAAAGGCGTTCAGCCATCGCATTCCCCACATTCTTGTTTTTCCGAAAGCTAGCATGTTTCGAATTTTTATCAATCGGTCAAATTTCTTCTTCATGTCAGGACACTGTCACGAGAGGCCCTGCCAGGACACATTCCGCCAAAAAATCCGGTGTAGAGTGTCGGCCTGCCGGACGCTGGATCGTCCTTCGGCTGTCGCAGATACGAGGAGCCGAGAATGTCCAAGATAACCCCCTGCCTCTGGTTCAATGGCCAGGCCGAGGAAGCCGCCCGATTCTATATCTCGCTCTTGCCGGATTCCCGCATCGACTATGTCCAGCATAACGTCATCGATAGCCCCGGAGGCAAGGAAGGGACTGTGCTCCTCGTGGGCTTCACGCTCGCGGGCCAGACCTATCAGGCGCTGAACGGTGGCTCGAATTTCGAGTTCACGCACGCCATCTCGCTTTCGATCGATTGCAGGGACCAGGCGGAGGTCGACAGGCTGTGGGACCGGCTTTCGGAAGGCGGCGAGCCCGTGGCGTGCGGCTGGATAAAGGACCGTT
>SCRB01000504.1 GCA_004299545.1 Rhizobiaceae bacterium | reverse complement strand
GCATCCTGGTGCCGCCCGATGACCCTGAACGCCTCGCCGAAGCGATCGAAAGAACCGCGCGCGATTGGGCCCTGCGCTCCGGTCTCGGCAGCGCCGCGGCGGAAAAGGTCCGCCGGGATTTCGATCACAACGCCACGACCAGGCGCCTGATCGCCCTCTTCGAGGGTATGGGGGGGCAGGCCATGGGCCGACGGGGGGCCGCGTGAGAAAGAAATTCCTCTTCTACGTCCAGCATCTTCAGGGCGTCGGCCATGTGTTTCGCGCCAGCCGGATCGTGGAGGCGCTGGTGGCGAAGGGCTTTGCCGTCAATGTCGCCTATGGTGGCGAACCGATTGACGGATTCACCTTTCCGGGCGCGAAGGTGCACTATCTCCCACCAGTGCGGGCCGGTGGCGAGGTCTTCAATCGCCTGGAGGATCCGGCGGGCAACGCGGTTGACGATGCCTACAAGGAGCATCGCCGCGACCTGCTTCTTGCTCTTTTCGACGAAACGGCACCCGATGTGGTCATCACCGAAGCGTTCCCCTTCGGCCGCCGGCAGATGCGCTTCGAACTGATGCCGCTTCTGGAAAGGGCGCGCTCAAACGCCAATCCACCCCTCCTCGTCTCGTCCATCCGCGACATCCTTCAACACAACGCCAAGCCCTTCAAGGATCGTGAAACCGTCGATATCCTCAAGGCGCATTTCGATCGCGTGCTGGTGCATGCCGATCCGAAACTGGTCCGGCTGGAGGACTCCTTCCCGTTGGCTGCTGAAATTTTGGATATGGTTCTCTATACCGGTATCGTCTCGCCGGAGCCTAAATCCGTCGATCCCGCAGGCGAAAACTTCGATGTGGTAGTCTCGGTAGGGGGCGGCGCGCTCGGCCATGAGCTCCTGACGGCAACAGCCGGAGCGAAGGGCCGTTCCTGCCTGCGCGACGGCAAATGGCTGCTCATCACCGGCCCCAAAATATCGCCCGAGCACGAAGCCGAACTCGTTACCCGTCTTGATGACGGCATCACCTTGCGTACCTTCATGCCCGACCTCAGTTCGATCCTGGCGCGCGCGCAACTCTCGATCTCGCGCGTCGGCTACAACACGGTCGCCGACATCTACCGCGCCGGCTGCCGCGCGATCGTCGTGCCTTTCTTCGACGGCATCGAGACGGAGCAGGTCACGCGCGCGGCGCTTCTGAAAAAGCGCGGGCTGGCCGAGATGGTCGGCCATGACGAACAGACCCCGGAAGCGGTCGCGGCGGCGATCGACCGCATTATGGCAGCACCCCCGCCGGATCGCGGGGCAATCGATCTCGAAGGCGCGGCGAACGCGGCTGCGATCCTCGGGCGTCTCGTTGCCGGCGAACGTATTGCCGGCATAGCATAGCATAGCATAGCATAGCGTAACGCATCGCATCTTCCGCCATGGCCACCAGATCAAGGATAGCCTTTTACGCCCCGCTCAAGCCGCCGGATGACCCGATCCCGTCCGGCGACAGGGAAATCGCGCGGCTGATGGTGGCGGCGCTTTCGGCAGCGGGCCATGATGTGGAACTGCCATCCCGCTTCATCTCCTATCAGAAGCGGCCTGACGGGGCCGTCTTTCGCGAGCGCCGGAAGGCCGGGGCCGAAGAGGCAGCCAGGCTGATCCACGCATGGCGGGAAAGCGATCAGCGACCGCACTTGTGGTTTACCTATCATCCCTATTGCAAGGCGCCCGACTGGCTCGGCCCGGCCGTTGCGACGGCGCTCTCCATCCCCTACGTCACGGCAGAAGCCTGTCGCACCTTTCAGGGAAGCCATACGGATTGGCAGGATGGCCGCGCCGCGGTCCAGCGCGCCGTAAAGATGGCGGCCGTCAATTTCTGCCTCAAGCCATCCGACGAGGCCTATCTCCGATCTTTCCTGCCGGATATGCGAAGCGTCGTGCCGCTCAGGCCGTTCATCGACCCGCACGGATGGACGGTGGAACGACCATCAACCGGACCGAAAGCGGTTTTCACCCATGCCGGACCCATCATCATCGCCGTCGGCATGATGCGGCCTGGCGTGAAGATCGCCTCCTATCGTCTTCTGGCGGAATCGCTTTTTGGCCTTCAGGACAAGTCATGGAATCTGGTGATCGTCGGCGACGGCCCGGAACAGGACACCATCAAGGGCATGTTCCAGTTCGCCCGCGAAAGGGTGTGTTTCACCGGCTCCCTTCCCCATTCGCAAGTGCTCGGCTGGATGCAGGCAAGCGACTTGCTGGCGTGGCCGGGGATCGGCGAGGCAATCGGCATGGTCTACCTCGAAGCGCAGGCGCTCGGGCTGCCGATTGCGGCCTGCGATACGGCCGGTGTCGCCAATGTGGTGATGAACGGCATAACAGGGCTGCTTGCGCCTCAGGCCGATGCTCCCGCCTTTCGTGAGACGCTCGCGGCATTGCTCGCTTCCGAGAATGAGCGCCGTCGTCTGTCCGCGGCCGGCCCGACGGCAATCACGTCCAAGCATGATAGTATGGGCGCCGCCGCGACGCTGGGACGTGCGCTCGATCCCCTGCTCCGGCGAGGGGCCCATCTTGCTGGCAAGGCTGTTCCGTCATGAACGCCTTTGTTGAGGTAGAAGCTGAATTCGAGGTATGGCGGGAACACGGCCTTACGCCACGCTTCTGGCTGCGCGACGACGACGCGACCCGGCCAGGCGCTGCATTGGAGAAGCTGATCGCCGTCGTTCGCGAGTTCGAAATACCGCTTCTTCTGGCGGTCATACCCATGCAGGCAAGCGCTTCGCTCGCGGAACGGCTTTGCGCGGAACCACTCGTTACGCCTTGCGTCCACGGCTATGCCCATCGACGCCACAACGCCGAGCCCGCTCCCGCGATCGAACTCGGCGAGCGGCCGGCCGATGTCGTTCTGGAAGAGCTTTCGGCAGGCCGCGACAGGCTGCGGCAGCTTTTCGGCGAAAAGCTTTCCGGCATTCTGGTGCCACCCTGGAACCGTATCGAACGGCAAGTCGCGGCGCGCATCCACGAATGCGGCTTCACCGGCCTCTCGACCAATTCCTGGCATGTGAACGGAACGATCCTGCCCGAACTCAACACGCAGATCGACATCGTGGACTGGGCGCAGGGCGGGAAGGGCCATAGCCTTGAGTGGGTCGCCGGGGAGTTGTTGCGCCGGTTGCTTCAGGCGCGCTCAAGAGGCGGCGCACCGCTTGGCATCCTGAGCCATCATCTGGTGCTCGACAGCCAGGGCTGGCAAACGCTCAGGGATCTCATCCTTTACCTCAAGATGAGGAAAGGCTTTCTCTTCGAAGAGGCGGACAGGCTTCTCGCCTCCTGCGTCAAGCCCTTGCAAGGCTGATTCAGCAAGACGGCGTAAACGCCTGTTTCCGGATTCCTTTCCGCCCTGGCCTCACCACGCCGTATGATAGGGGTCGGCCGCATCCCGCAGACCGTCGCCGAGGAAATTGAAGGCCAGGATGACAAGGATCACCGGCACCAC
>SCRB01000054.1 GCA_004299545.1 Rhizobiaceae bacterium | reverse complement strand
GGCGAATCGGGCGAGCGCGGCGGTCGGAAATTTCCGTTTCAGAACCGAAATCGCGGCGCGTGCCGATCCTGCACCGCTCAGACCTTTCGCCAGTTCTTCCATTCCGGGATTGTGGCCGATGACCAGCGCCGTTCCCGCGTCCTCCGGGATTGCGCGCAGGACCGGGAGAAGGCCGGAGGCCGATGCGTCGTAAAGCTCCGGCGGAAACCGGATCTCGGGCGCAGTGTCGAGACGGGCCTCGATGATCGCCCATGTCTCCCGTGTCCGCCGCGACGGCGAAACCAGGACGTGATCCGGAAGCCAGCCGCGGCGAACCATTTCTTCGGCCATGGCCGCCGCGGCTTTCCTTCCCCTTTCCGCGAGCGGCCGATCGCTATCGGCAAGGCCGGGATGGCTCCAACTCGACTTGGCATGGCGCAGAAGCAGGAGCGACGGCATTGCTATATTTGCCTATCACGGGGTGAAGCGGGCGAGGTCCTCGACATTCTGGATCGCGTCCGAAAAGGCAGGCGATACGAGGATCCGGGGATTGTGCTCGGTGCCCGGCAGGGCAAAGACCGTCCCGTTTCCGGTCATGCTGGCTTCGTCCCGGCAAACCAGCGCCAGCGCCATCGGGTAAAGCCTGTGCTCGGCTTTCAGGACGCGGGCCGACAAGGAAGCCTCGTCGTCGCCGACAAGGACCGGAACGGCGGCCTGCGCGACGATCGGCCCGTCATCCATGGCGGCGGTGACGAAATGGACAGTGCAGCCATGCACCCTGACGCCGGCTTCGAGGGCGCGGCGGTGCGTATCGAGCCCCGTGAAGCAAGGCAAAAGGGCAGGGTGGATATTGAGGAGTTTTCCCGCCCATCTTCCGACGAATGCGGGAGACAGGAGGCGCATATAGCCGGCGAGCGCAACGATCTCGGCGTCGAAACCGCGAAGCGTTTCCTCCAGCGCGGCCTCGTGCGCCGGCCTGTTGGGAAAATCGGTGCGGGCGAGGGTCTCAGTCGGCAGGCCGTTCGCCTCGGCGATCTTCAGGCCTTCGGCACCCGGATTGTCCGTCACCACGCCGACGATCTCCGCCGGATAGGCGCCTTCCTTCGCCGCCTCGATCAGGGCCGCCATGTTGGAGCCGCGCCCGGAAATGAGCACGACGACGCGCTTCCGCTGCCTTGTCATAGTGCGATCGATCCTCTGTAGATCACGCCGACCTCGCGTCGCGGCACGATCTGGCCGATCGGCGTTACCGTCTCGCCCGCCTGCTGGAGAACGGCCGCCACCTGCGCGGCCTGTCCGGCCGCTACCACGGCGACGAAGCCGATGCCGCAATTGAAGGTGCGCATCATCTCTTCGGGATTCACGCTGCCAATTTTCGCCAGCCACGAGAAGACGGCGGGCACGTCGATCTGTTCGAGGTCGAGTTCGGCGGCATAGTCCTTCGGCAGGACGCGCGGAATATTGTCCGGAAAGCCGCCACCGGTGATGTGGGCAAGCGCCTTTATGCCGTGCGTGCCGCGAATGGCGCCGAGGACGGATTTCACATAGATGCGGGTCGGCACGAGAAGCGCTTCCGCCAGCGACTGCCCGGACGCGAACGGGGCGGGAGCATCCCAGGAGAGGCCCGACAGCGCGACAATGCGCCGAACGAGCGAGAAGCCGTTGGAATGCAGACCCGAGGAGGCGAGGCCGAGAATGACATCACCCTCGACGATGTCGTCAGTCGGTAGCAATTGCCCGCGCTCGACGGCGCCGACGGCGAAGCCGGCAAGATCGTAATCCTTTTCCTGATACATTCCGGGCATTTCCGCCGTTTCGCCTCCGATCAGCGCGCAGCCGGCCTCCCGACAGCCCGCTGCAATGCCGGAGACGATCGCGGTCGCTTGGGACGGATCGAGTTTGCCGGTCGCGAGATAATCGAGGAAGAAAAGCGGCTCCGCGCCCTGAACAATGAGATCGTTGACACACATGGCGACGAGGTCGATCCCGATCGTGTCGTGCCGCCCCGATTCGATCGCCACTTTGAGCTTGGTGCCGACGCCGTCATTCGCCGCCACAAGCAGGGGATCGCTGAAGCCGGCGGCCTTGAGGTCGAAGACGCCGCCGAAGCCGCCGATTTCCGCGTCCGCGCCCGGCCGCCTCGTCGCCTTCACCAGCGGCTTGATCCTCTCGACCAAGGCGTTGCCCGCGTCGATGTCGACGCCGGCCGCAGCATAGGTGAGGCCGTTTTTCTTTTCGGTCATGACGGTCTCCATCAGGGCGCGTTTCGGGCGCTTGAGAGTGGCGCTCTTCGCATGAAGCGCCAGATGCCGCAACCGCGGTCATTATAGAGGATCGCCAGCGGAGTGGAAAACGATACTGTCATCGTCGACCCTTGAAGACCGACTGTGCCCTCTCCATCTTGACCGCGCGAAACGATGTTCAGGCGACAGGAGAGGGCCGGCCACAGGTGACGATCCCGAACATCATCACCCTGATGCGGTTTTTCCTCGTTCCCGCCGTCGTTTTCGCGATGCTGTCGGACCGCATGGGATGGGCTTTCGCTGGCTTCCTCATCGCCGGCATATCCGATGGGGTGGATGGCTTCATCGCGCGTCAATTCAACCAGCGTTCGAAGCTCGGCGCTTATCTTGACCCCGTCGCGGATAAATTGCTTCTGGTCAGCGTCTTCGTGGTGCTGGGCTTCATGGGAGGATTGCCGCTCTGGCTGGTCGTCGCCGCGGTTTCCCGCGATGCGCTGATCGTCGGGGCGGTGCTGATTTCCAGCCTGATGGGGCATCCCGTGGACATCCGGCCCGTTTTCGTGTCGAAGGCGAACACGGCCGTCCAGATCGTCCTCGCGGCGTGGGTGCTGGCGGAATCGGCCTTCGCCATGGCCTTCGGGCCGGTGCGCACCTGGCTCATCATTGTCTCGGGTCTCTTGACCGTGGCTTCCGCCGCCGCGTATCTCGTATCCTGGCTCAAGCACATGGCAGGTTATGCCGAAGGCGACACCCCGACCCGTTGAAAAGCGCTATCAGGCCGAGATTCACGTCGATCTCCGGCGGCAGGCCGTTTTCTGGACCCTGGCGATCGTCCTTCTGGCGCTGTTCCTGTTCATCTTCAGCGACATCCTCCTGCCGTTCATCGCCGGCATGGCGCTGGCCTATTTCCTCGATCCGGTGGCCGACAGGCTGGAGCGCATCGGGCTTTCCCGCTTCTGGGCGACGATCGTCATCCTGCTGGCTTTCGTCGTTCTCCTCGCCCTTGTCCTTGTCGTGGTCGTGCCCGCCCTTGCCAAGCAATTGGCCGGATTGGCGGAAGGGATTCCGAGCTACATCAGCGCGTTGCAGAACCTTGTCACCAATATCGATTCGAAATGGCTCGAACGGACGCTCGGCGTCAACGCCGCGGACCTGCGCGCGGGCCTGAATTCGCTTCTCGGGCAGGGAGCGGGTTTCCTGACGACGCTCTTCAAGTCGATCTGGAGTTCCGGTGTCGCGATCATCAATCTCGGCAGCCTGTTCGTCATCACCCCCGTCGTCGCCTTCTACATGCTTCTCGACTGGGACCGCATGGTGGCGACGGTCGACAACTGGATCCCTCGGCAATATCTCGAAACGGTGCGCGGCATCGCCCGGGATATGGACCGCTCCATCGCCGGTTTCGTGCGCGGGCAGGGCACCCTTTGCCTCATTCTCGGCATCTATTACGCCACCGGCCTAACGGTCGTCGGGCTGAATTTCGGGCTCCTGATCGGGCTTCTCGCCGGCCTCATCAGTTTCATCCCCTATGTCGGCTCGCTGACGGGGCTGGTGCTGGCGGTCACGGTGGCTCTGGTGCAGTTTTCACCGCATTGGCTGTGGATCGGCGCCGTGCTGGTCGTCTTCTTCGTCGGCCAGTTCATCGAGGGCAACATCCTCCAGCCGAAGCTCGTCGGGTCGAGTGTCGGCCTTCATCCGGTATGGCTGATGTTCGCGTTGCTTGCCTTCGGCGCGCTGTTCGGCTTCGTCGGCCTGCTGATCGCGGTCCCGGCCTCGGCGGCGATCGGGGTCCTGACACGTTTCGGGCTGTCCCGCTATCTCGCCTCGCCGCTTTACAGGGGGCCGGAGGAGGGGTTGGAAAAGCCGGCGGCGAAGCCAGTGAGCACCGGACGCAGGCGGACGCGGGAGGATTGAGCGCGATGTCCCCGCAGCCGAGGCAGTTGCCGCTTCAACTCCATCACGCCGAACAATTGTCGCGCGACGATCTCGTCGTGACGCCGGCGAACGCCGACGCGGTGGCGTTGATCGACAAATGGCCGGAATGGCCGTCTCCGGTGGCTGTACTCGCCGGCCCGCCCGGATGCGGCAAATCCCATCTGGCGACGGTCTGGCGCGACATGGCCGGCGCCGATACAACCGACGCGGACCGTCTCGGCCGCGATATGGCGATGCCCACGCGGCCGGTCCTGATCGACGGAATCGGCGATAGGCCTTTCGACCAGGACGGGCTTTTTCATCTGATCAACGCCGTTCGCGCGCGAAGCGGCACGCTTCTTCTGACGACGCGTCTTTTCCCCGGTGGATGGGGAGTGACGCTGCCGGACCTCGCCTCGCGCCTGAAGGCGGCCACGACGGTCGAAATCCAGGAGCCCGACGATGCGTTGCTGGCCGCCGTCATCGCCAAGC
>SCRB01000503.1 GCA_004299545.1 Rhizobiaceae bacterium | reverse complement strand
ATTCCTTCGGGTGCCGTCGAAGGCTCGGGGTGCCGATATGCTCGATAGCCGTGTTTAGCGCAAAAAGGTGAATCAATGATCGACGGGGGAGAAACGACCCGAACGGCACACCGCACGGGATTCGCCGCCTATCGGATGCTATTACGCTCGGCTTTCGAAGGCGTCAGCATCCATTTGATGATCACCATCGCCGGCAGCACCCACAGGAAGCCCGTAAACAGGAAATAGGCGAAATGGACGAGCGAGCCCGAATCCCCGAGCCGCGCGACAGCGACGAGCGTGGCGGCGATCGCATAGACGATGACCAGAAGAACCAGCAGCACTGTTCCGACAAGTTTCTTCAGCCTGATGGGCATGGCCTTTCCTTTCTTGCGCTTTTAGGCTGGGCGGCGGATATGTGCAATCTGTCCTGCGCGACGGCTTGTCGCGTCCACAGCGCTCCGCAAACGGTTTGCGCGGTGCTATTTCGACAGCCGCAACGGGATCACGAGAACAACAATGACGGCAGCCACTTTCGATGCGATGCGCACCGCCGTTCCCGACAGGGTCCGTCGCAACCGCGCTTTGGTGCGCGGCTGGCTCTATGCCGTGCTTCTCGTGCTTTTCTGCCTTTTTGTCGTCGGCGGTGCGACCCGCCTGACCAACTCCGGACTTTCCATCACCGAATGGCAGCCGATCCATGGCGTCATCCCGCCGTTGAACCAGGCCGAGTGGCAGGAGGAGTTCGCCAGATACAAGCAGATACCGGAATATCGGGCCATCCATTCGAATATGGACCTTGCCGGCTTCAAGCACATCTTCTGGTGGGAGTGGACACATCGGCTCATCGCCCGCAGCGTCGGCGTCATTTTCGCAGTGCCGCTGATCCTGCTTTGGGCTTTCGGATGCGTCGAGCGGCGGTTGAAGCCGAAGCTGGTCGGCATCTTGGCGCTCGGTGGCCTGCAAGGGGCGATCGGCTGGTGGATGGTGGCCTCGGGGCTGGTGCATCGAACCGATGTCAGCCAGTACCGTCTGGCAACGCATCTGACGACGGCCTGCCTGATCTTCACCGCGACCATGCTGATCGCCCGCGGCCTTGCCCCTCACTCCGAAAGGCCGGCGGATCGGGGCGTGCGGCGATTCGCCGGCATCATGGTCCTTCTGGTGCTTTGCCAGATCTATCTCGGCGCTCTCGTCGCCGGGCTGAACGCGGGAATGTCCTATAATACCTGGCCGCTCATGGACGGCGCCATCGTTCCCGACAATCTCCTCGTTCTGGAGCCTATCTGGCGCAATTTCTTCGAAAACCCGAAGACCGTGCAGTTCATCCACCGCTGCGGTGCCTATACGATTTTCCTCTGTGCGCTGGCGCAGATGATTTTCACCATGGTCCGCGCGCCGCGCACGACCCATGCCCGCCGGGCCATTCTCTTCTTCATGCTCGTGACGTTGCAGGCCGCTCTCGGCATCACGACGCTTCTCATGCAGGTCCCGATTGACCTGGGCCTTGCCCATCAGGCGATGGCGATCATCGTGCTCGGCTTCGCCGCGGCGCACTGGCGCGGAACGAAGGGCAGCTATCCTGTGGAGGAGGGGACGCTCGCCGTCAGAGCCTGACCGCTTCCGGGCGTCAGTGCCGGGTGCCCGCCAGCATCAGATCCATGTTCTGCACCGCCGCGCCCGACGCGCCCTTGCCGAGGTTGTCGAGAAGCGCGACGAGGTTGATCCGGCCGTCGCCCTCTGTGCCGAAGACATAGAGCTTCATCTGGTCAGTGCCGTTGAGTTCGGTCGGGTCGAGGCGCGCGAGCTTATGGCATTCCTCCAGCGGCACGACTTCGACGATCGCCTGGCCCGCATAGTGTGCGGTGAGGGCGGCATGGACATCGCCGAGTGACGGCGACCCGTTCAATTCCGAAAGATAAAGCGGCACCTGAACGATCATCCCCTGCGCGAAGCGACCGACGCTCGGGGAGAAGATCGGTGTGTTCTCCAGCAATCCGTGGACCTTCATTTCAGGCACATGCTTGTGGTGCAGGGTCAGGCCATAGAGGAAATGCGGCGCGGCGATATGGCCAGGGTTCTTTTCATCCTCCATCTGCGCGATCAACTGCTTGCCGCCGCCCGTATAGCCGGAAACGGCATTGACGGTGATGGGATAGTCGGAGGGGAGAATCCCAGCGGCGACCAGCGGCCGGATGAGCGCGACCGCCCCGGTCGGATAGCAGCCCGGATTGGCGACCAGCCGCGCCCCGGCGATGCGGTCTTTCTGTGCCGTCTCCATTTCGGCGAAACCATAGACCCAATCGGGATGGGTGCGATGCGCGGTCGAGGTGTCGATCACGCGCGTCGAGTTGACGCCGTCGAGCATCTGGGCGGCTTCGCGCGCCGCATCGTCGGGCAGGCACAGGATGGCGATATCCGCCTTTCCGAGGAAATCGGCGCGCATGGCGTTGTTACGCCGTTCCGCCTCGGGGATGGAGAGGACGTCCAGGTCGCGGCGCGCGGCCAGGCGGTTGCGGATCTGCAGCCCCGTCGTTCCGTGTTCGCCGTCGATGAAGATTTTTGGAAGCATGGCCGTCACTCTCTCGAATGGTGAGGAAATAAGACCAAAAGGGCGTGGATGCAATCATGGACGGGAACAGCGCATCCGGCGTTCCGCGTCGTGGAGTCGCAGTGACCGCCTTTGCCATAAAGCTGCCAAATCCACCCGAATCCTGTCCGGCAGGGGTGTGACGTAACCGTTCTTCCGATGCTTCGGCAGCGGGAAACGAAATGATGTTCATTCCAAGCTGCAGGAGATTCGTACAATGTATCGTACCGCAATCCTCGCCAGCGCCGCACTTCTCGCCGCTGCCGGCATCGCCGGCACGGCTGCTGCGCATAGTTTATCCAGCAACAGCCATGTGCTGACCGTCCGCCTTCCGGACGGTTCGCTCGAGCGTATCCGTTATACCGGCGATCACCCGCCTGCCGTCAGCTTTGCAAATCCGTTCGACGTGGTTTTCGCACCGACCGGCGATGGCTTCGGCATCGCTTCGCCCTTTGCGGAGATGGAGCGCATTTCGGCGGCAATGGACCGCGAGACGACCGCCATGGTGCGCGAGGCACGCCATATCGACCGGCTGGCGTTCGCCAGTGCAGGTCAATTGCCGGGTCAATTGAATGTCGATTTCACCAATCTGCCGCGAGGCGTGCAGGGGTATTCGATGGTTTCGACCATGTCGGGCGGCCATGTCTGCACGCGCAGCATGGAATATCTTTCGCAAGGGCCGGGCAAGCCGCCGCGCATCGAGACGAAAACCTCGGGCCATTGCTCGGCGGTCCAGAGCAAGCCCTTCCACGTCCAGACAACGCCGCATGTCCAGGATCCATGGCAGCCATGGCAGGACAAGTCGGGCGTGATCCGTACGGATTATCATCCGCATCAGACGATACGACCGAATAATGACCCGAACGCCCCGCGCCCGGATTCGCTCAGACTAGCGAGCGCCGCGCTCGATTGAGCGTTCATGCCTTCCTCCAAAAAAATCGGCCGCCCGAACAGCGGCCGATTTTCACGTTATCTCTGCATGGTCACCCGGCGGGATGAAGGGTCATCGAGGTGCCGGTCGCGGCGGCGTTCAGGCCGAGTTGGCCCTGGACGCTGATCGTCTGCAGGTGCACCGAGCCTTCGGTGCCGCCGACCATGACATTGGCCCCGACGCCGGCGCCGACCGTCGCCTGGGCGCTCACACCTCTATAGACGCCGGCGAGCGAGCCGTGATGATAGCCGGCCGTCGGCGCGAATACGGCCCACACCAGTGATCCGCGCGTGGTGAAGCCGACATCGACACCAAGCTTCTTCAGGTAGCCGGTGTAATGGTCCAGCCGGCCAGAACGCGAACTCGGATGAAAAACGCAATCGACCTCCTTGGCGGAACCGAGGACATAGCCGATCCCGCCGCCGATCGCGCAATGCAGATAACCGATGCGGACCCCTCCGCGGGCGCCCTCGTAAACGGGCGGCTCCTGCCTGACCAGATCGGCGGCGTTCGCCACCATCGTGCCGAGGGGCATCGCACCTGCAAGAATCGCTGCTGCAAGAATCTTTTTCATGACAATCTCCTTTAAAGGACGTCCGCACCGATGCGCGGCCCGGAAAAATCGGACCCCACAGTCCGTCACGTGAACGCTTTGCGCGGCGAAACGATCCATTTTTCCCGTTGTCGGGATCGGTTGCCTGCTGCAATGCGGATGATCCGCTTTTGCGCGCCAAATCGGCAGTAAAATGGCGAAGACATGGCTCTTCACAACCGATTGTCCGCGCCCGGCGCCGTCGATCCGGTGCTCCCCCTTCAATCCGGCGCGGAATGGGCTTAGTTCTCACGCAGGTGTTGCCGCTGATTCTGTGGACGGGGCGAAATTTGTCGCTGGCGTTTTCCGGCGCGGCGACCGCATTGCGGGGGGCGGAAGATTCCCGGCTTTGCAGTGGTGACGGAAAGGCATCGGACGATGGCGAGGCCCGTTATTGGCGTGATTGGCAATCGGCATATCGTCGAGGACCGGTTCGCGGTGCAAATGGCGGGAGAAAGGAATCTTTCGGCCGTCGCAGAGGTCGTGCATGGCCTGCCGCTCGTATTCGCAGGCAGTCCGGCCTTGACCGACATTCCCGCGCTGCTCGATGCCGTGGACGGCATCATCCTCACCGGCGCCCGGGCGAACGTCCATCCGCGTCTCTTCCACACGGAGCCGAGCCCGAAATACGAACCCTATGACGAGAACCGCGATGCGCTCGCCCTGCCGCTGATCGAGGCCTGCGTCGAGCGCGCGGTGCCGGTTTTCGGCATATGTCGGGGCTTCCAGGAAATGAACGTCGCTTTCGGCGGCTCGCTGCATCCCGAAATCCGCGAGCTTCCGGGACGCATGAACCACCGCATGCCGCGCCTCGAAAACGGCGAAATCCACCCCGACCCCACGGTGGTGTTCGCGGATCGCCATACTGTCCGGTTGGTGCCGAAAGGCGCTTTCGCACGCATTTTCGGCCGCGACACCATCCGGGTGAACTCGCTGCACGGGCAGGGGATCCTCGAGGCCGGCAAGCGGATCGTCATCGAAGGGCTTGCCGAGGACGAGACGGTCGAGGCGATCCGGATCCAGGATGCGCCGGGCTTCGCGCTCGGCGTCCAGTGGCATGCGGAATACGACCCGCAGACCAATCCGGTCAACCGCGCCCTGTTCGAGACCTTCGGCGCGGCGGTGCGCGACCATCGCGGATTGACGAAATAAATAACGCCACCGGTGTCTCTCCCCGCTCCAGACCAGGCCTGTTCGGACAAGCCGGCCAAATTGGCGCGCAAATTGCCCCGCCTTAAGCAAGCACAAGGGATTTCTGGCGGAATGTCCCTGCTTGACACAGGAGGCGACCCGATTTGGCACAGGTGGCGATCGGAACGGGAGAGGAGAGGGCGGCAAACCTCTCCATCGCAAAGGCGGGAGAGCGTTATGAGGTGCTCGATTCCTGGCGCGGCATCTGCGCGCTTCTCGTGGCCCTTTTTCATTTCCCGGTCCTGAACGGGATTTCCGACAGCGCCTTCCTGCGTTCCTCCTATCTCTTCGTCGATTTCTTCTTCGTCCTTTCGGGCTTCGTCATCGCCAGCGGCTACGGCAACCGCCTGGGAGACGGGAAGGCCGCGGTGCGTTTCGTGTTCGTGCGCTTCGGCAGGCTCTATCCGCTTCATATCTTCATGCTCGCCGCCTTTGTCGGGTTCGAATTGCTCCGGCTGGCGCTGCCGCAATTGCGTAACGGAGGGGAAGCTCCCTTCTCCGGCGGCGACAATCTCGCGAGCCTGCTTGAAAACGTCTTTCTCATCCATGGCCTCGGTTTTGCGCATGGCCTGAGCTGGAACAGTCCGAGCTGGAGCATCTCGACGGAATTTTTTGCGTATGTGACCTTCGCGCTCGTCATGCTGGCCTTCGGCAGGCGGGCATGGCTGATCCTTCTCGCGCCCGTGGTCCTTGGCCCCATCCTGCTCCTGAAGCTTTCCCCGCATTACATGGATGCGACCTGGGATTACGGCTTCGCGCGCTGCCTCTACGGCTTTTCGCTCGGCGTTCTTTTGTGCTGGTTCCAGGGGCGGGCGATAAAGCAGGAAAGACAGAGGCTTGCCGAAGAGCACGACCCGGCTGGCCGCGCCGCCTGGACGATCACCGAGATCGCAACGCTTGTGGCCCTATTCGTGTTCGTAAGCATGGCCGGCGACAATGCCATGGGCATCGCCGCGCCGTTCGTATTCGCCTTCGCGATCAACGTCTTTGCGCATGAGCGCGGGTTCGTCAGCGACGTTTTGAGGCTGAAGCCGTTCCTCTGGCTCGGGGCGCTCTCCTATTCGATCTACCTGACGCACATTTTCGTGCAGTCGCGCATGATCAATGCAGGGGGCGTTGCCGACCGTATTTTCCACACCTCGCTGATCGGCCCGATGACCTATCACGGCGATGCCGTCACCGGTTTCGCCACATCGAACCTCGCTACCGGCGTCGCGATCACGGCTGCGATGATCTGCCTGACGCTTTCCGTATCCTGGTTCACCTGGCGTTTCGTCGAAATGCCCTCACTTGCCCGGTTCAGGGGCGCCGCAAAGCGCCTCTAAAAGGCAGCTTGCGGTGGGTTACCGGGCAAGAGAAGCCCGC
>SCRB01000502.1 GCA_004299545.1 Rhizobiaceae bacterium | reverse complement strand
CGCGCTGAGGGCATTCGTCAATCATGAACAACAGGCGAGCGCTGCGCCACAGGGCGCCGGCGGGTCGGCGGGCGGTTCCTCCGGTGGCCTCGGCGGTCTCCTTGGCAGCCTCGGCGGCATGCTGGGCGGGGCAGCGACAGGCGGAACGGCGGCCGGCGGGCTCGGCGAGCTTCTTGACGGGCTGAAACAGGCCGGCCATGGCGACAAGGCCGATTCATGGGTCAGCGGCGGCGCCAACAAGCCGATCCAGCCGAACGATCTCGAAAACGCCATCGGCGCCGATACGCTTTCCAAGCTTGCCCAGCAGACGGGCCTGTCGAAGGACGAGTTGCTGCAGCGCCTGTCGCAGAACCTGCCTTCGGCCATCGACCAGATGACGCCGCATGGCCGGATGCCGACCGCAGACGAGGCCGACAATATCTGGGGCCGCCAGAGCTGATATTTGCCGGATCGAACAGAAGTTGCCGGATCGCCGCAAGGCGGTCCGGCGTTTTCATTTCAGGCTGCCATTTTATCAGGAATGGGCGAAGATGTCCTGCTCCGCCCAGCCCATCAGGTCGAGCTTCGCGCGTGTCGGCAGGAAGCGGAAGCATGCTTCCGCCTCGACAAGGCGGTTTTCCCTCACCAGCCGCCCGATGAGCTTGTCCCGCAACTGGTGCAGATAGAGCACGTCGGAAGCCGCATAGTCGATCTGCTCCTGCGACAGTGTTTCCGCCGCCCAGTCCGACGATTGCTGCGCCTTCGACAGGTTGACGCCGAGAAGCTCGGAGCAGATATCCTTCAAGCCGTGCCGGTCAGTATAGGTGCGGGTGAGACGTGAGGCGATCTTGGTGCAGAAGACTGGCTCGGGCATGATCCCGAAGGCGTGATAGAGCACGGCGATGTCGAACCGCCCGTAATGATAGATCTTGACAATGCGCGGATCGCTGAGGAGCCGAACGAGGTTCGGCGCCTCTTTCTGGCCGGCGGCGATCTGGATCACGTCGGCATCGCCGTCGCCCGACGACATTTGCACCACGCACAGCCTGTCGCGATGCGGGTTGAGGCCGAGCGTCTCGGTATCGATGGCGACCGCCTCGACATTGTAGGAGGCGAGGTCGGGCAGGTCGTTCTTGTGGAAGCGGATCGTCATGTCAGCGCCCGGAAAGCTTGCCGGCGGCATGCGCGTCGGCGAGCGCGGCGAGGATGCGTGCCCAGGAGCGCTGCCCCTTGTGGAAGGAGGAAAGCTCGTATTTCTCGTTCGGCGAATGCACGCGGTCGTCGGGCAAGCCAAAGCCGACAAGAAGCGAATCCATGCCGAGCAGTTTCTGGAAATCGCCGACGATGGGAATCGAACCGCCCATGGCGATCATAACCGCCTTTTTCGGCCATTCCGCGTCGAGCGCTTCGCGCGCGGCGTTGAGGAGCGGCGAATCGTAGGGAAGCTGGATGGCCGGCGAACCGCCATGCGGAGCGAATTCGACCGTGCAGTCGGCGGGAACACGCTCCTTGACGAAGGCTCGGAACGCAGCGCGGATCTTTTCCGGGTCCTGCTTGTAGACGAGGCGGAAGGACACCTTGGCGAAAGCCTGCGCGGGAATGACCGTCTTGAAGCCTTCGCCCGTATAGCCGCCTGAAATGCCGTTCACTTCCGCCGTTGGCCGCGCCCAGGTGAGTTCGAGTATCGAGCGGCCCTTCTCGCCGGAAGGAACGGAAAGCCCGATGTCGGTGAGGAAGTGTTCCGGCCGGCCGGAAAGCCCCTCCCACATTTTCAGGACGTCCGGCGGTGTTTCCTCCACTCCGTCATAGAAACCCGGAACGGTGACGCGGCCGTTTGCGTCACGCAGATCGGCAAGGACTTTCGTCAGGATATGGATCGGGTTTGCCGCCGCGCCGCCATAGAGGCCGGAGTGCAGGTCGCGGTCGGCCGCCTTGATGGTGATCTCCTCGCCGACCAGCCCGCGCAGGCCGACCGAGATCGCCGGCGTCTCGACATCCCACATGCCGGTGTCGCAAACGAGCGCGAAATCCGCTGTCAATTCCTTCGCATTCGCTTCCAGGAACGGCTTGAGTGATGGTGAGCCCGATTCTTCCTCGCCTTCGAGCAGGATCGTCACCTTCAGCGGCAGCTTGCCCTCCGCCGTCTTGTAGGCGCGGCAGGCTTCCACGAACGTCATCAACTGGCCCTTGTCGTCGGCCGAACCGCGGCCGGTGATGATCTTCCGGTCCTTGTCGGCGTCCCTGACCTTCGGATCGAAGGGATCGTTCTCCCACAGGCTGAGCGGATCGACCGGCTGCACGTCGTAATGGCCGTAAAAGAGGATATGCGGCGCCGACGCGTCCGGTCCCAGGTAGTGGGCGACGACCATCGGCCGGCCTTTCGTCGGCCTGACGCTCGCCTCGAAGCCGATTGATTGCAGGTCCTTCGCCATCCATTCGGCTGCCTTTTGGCAGGCGTCCGCATAGGCCGGATCGGTCGATATGGATGGAATGCGCAACAGCTCGAACAGCCGGTCGAGGCTGGCGGGAAGCCCTTCGTCGAGGGCGGAAAGAACTTTGGAAGGGGCGGTCATGAACGTGCCTTTCGAATGCGAAGGCCGGCACATTAAAGCGCAAGGCATCCAATTGGAACCGCCCTGCCGGGGCAGGATTTCTGAAAGGACAGGTTTTTGCTCCGCAGCCTGTCTGCTGCCGCGGGATTTGCGTGAACTACATCGTCAAATTACTGTTTTTTCTGCATAAATAAATGGCCGCCGTGGTGGAGGGGGAACCAC
>SCRB01000501.1 GCA_004299545.1 Rhizobiaceae bacterium | reverse complement strand
ATCGTAACGGCGACGCCAGTTCGGCATCGTCGCCACGGGGAGAACGCGGACCGTGATGCCATGTTCGCGCTTCAGCCATCCCTTCAACGCCACCATCAGGTCATCATAAGGCTGGAGCAATTTCGAAAACGCCTCCGATTCCTCTTCCAGCGCAACGGAATGGTTCGGCCGCGCGGCCATGGTCTCGTTGACCTCGTCGAAAGGCAGCCGCGCAGACGAAAGCGTCGTTGCCTTGCCGTCCCTGGCGAGGAGAGCCGACAGATCGGAGAGGCGGCCGGCCTGTTCGCGATAGGCGCGGAAAAGCTTCAGGATCGCCGTCGCTACGTTCGGAGCGCCTGCAACGAGTTCCGCCAGTTCCGCGTCGCCCGGCAATTCGCCCACGAGTAGAGGGTCGGCAAAGACTTCGCGCAATGCTGTGAGAGAGGCCTGTTCGTCGGCCTGCAACTCCTCCGGCTCGACCCGGTAGACGGAGGCCAGCTTGAGGATCAGCTGGACTGTCAGCGGCCGCTGGTTGCGCTCAATCAGATTGAGGTAGGAGGGCGAAATGCCGAGGCCGTTCGCCATGGCGGTCTGCGTCAGCCCCCGCTCCATTCGCGCGCGCCTGACGCGCGGCCCGGCAAAGATTTTCCTTTCTCCCACACGCTTTCTCCAGTTGGCGTAATTTGACAAACCCTACAAAATCAATCTTTCACAATTTTGACAAATCGACAGGTTGCGGACGTCAAGCAATTTACATATTTTCCGTTTTCTTCTGCGCCTAACCTCCTTTTCCCTAGCGCTTTTTACTGGTTTGTAAAAGATGCGGTCTCATCCCAGCAAACGCAGAGAGAAGCGAAATGACAGATTTTTACACCCTTCTATCTTCCTGCCCGGCGGGGCGGTTCGACGGTATCGAGCGCCCCTACTCGGCGGAGGATGTGCAGCGTTTGCGCGGCAGCGTCACGTTTCGCTACAGTCTGGCGGAGATGGGCGCTGCCCGGCTCTGGCGGCTGTTGCGCGAGGAGCCGTTCGTCAACGCGCTCGGCGCGCTTTCCGGAAACCAGGCGATGCAAATGGTTCGCGCCGGGCTGAAAGCCATCTATCTGTCCGGCTGGCAGGTCGCCGCGGACGCCAACACCGCGGGCGCCATGTATCCCGACCAATCGCTCTATCCCGCGAATGCGGGGCCGGAACTCGCGCGCCGCATCAACCGCACGCTTCAGCGCGCCGACCAGATCGAAACGGCGGAAGGGGCAGGCACATCCGTCGAGACATGGTTCGCGCCGATCGTTGCCGACGCGGAAGCGGGCTTCGGCGGTCCGCTCAACGCCTTCGAGATCATGAAGGCCTATATCGAGGCGGGCGCCGCCGGCGTTCACTTCGAGGACCAGCTGGCGTCCGAAAAGAAGTGCGGCCATCTCGGCGGCAAGGTTCTCATCCCGACTTCGTCCCATATCCGCAATCTCGTGGCGGCGCGGCTTGCGGCGGATGTGATGGGCGTTGCAACCCTCGTCATCGCGCGCACGGATGCGGAAGCGGCGAAGCTGATCACCTCCGACATCGACGAGCGCGACCAGCCGTTCGTGGACTATGATTCCGGGCGCACGAGCGAAGGATTCTACCGCGTCCGGAACGGGATCGAGCCGTGCATAGCGCGCGCCGTCGCCTATGCACCCTTCGCCGATCTCATATGGTGCGAAACCTCGAAGCCAGACCTTAATCAGGCGAAGGCCTTCGCGGAAGGCGTGCGTCGGCATCATCCGGACAAGCTGCTCGCTTATAATTGTTCCCCTTCCTTCAACTGGAGAAAGAACCTGGACGAAACGACGATCGCGCGCTTCCAGAGGGAGCTTGGGGCGATGGGCTACAAATTCCAGTTCATCACGCTCGCTGGCTTCCATCAGCTGAATTACGGCATGTTCGATCTAGCCAAAAACTATTCCGAGAAGCAGATGGCGGCCTATTGCGAATTGCAGGATGCGGAGTTCGCCGCCGAGACGCGCGGCTACACCGCCACGAAACATCAGCGGGAAGTCGGCACCGGTTATTTCGATGCCGTCTCGCTCGCCATCACGGGCGGGACGTCTTCGACCACGGCCATGGCGGGATCGACCGAGCATGCGCAGTTCCGGCCCGCAGCGGAATAGGCGGAAGCCTTTCCGAAAACGAACGTAACAACCATCAACCCGAGAGGACAGGGCGAACGGAAAACGCCCTTCCTTCCCTCAAGAGAGGAACCGGCAATGACCACGAGAACGCACGTTCGCGAAAGGGCGGAAGACCAGGCGCATTCCATGAACGAGGAACAGCAGGCCGCCATCAGGGCGATGGCGAACGATCTTCATCGCCTCAACCAGTCCGTGATGAAAGCCGTCGAGGCGGGGATTTCGGTCGAACTCGTGCGCTCTGCCAGGCACCACGGCGGCAACGGCAACTGGGGGGACCTCTTGATCCCCGTCGTCGTCACGCAACAGTCCAGGGTCGCCGCCTGAGCAAGACAGAGCCCTCCATCGCAAGTTCGTGATGGAGGGGCACTCTAGTGGTTTGTTTCTAACATTTGCATCCCATTTGTATCAGGCCGAGAGCAAACGTTGAAAACAGAAAAACCACTAGCAAACTTATGATTTGAGTGGAATTTTCAAATTTGACACTCGATCTCGGGGGCGACGTGAAGCGGGTATCGAATGTCAAATTCATTCCATTAGGATGAATTCGGCAATCCCGGCGCGCATGCTCCTTTATCCACAACTTCTCGCGCCGGCGACATGGGTTGCATAAATTGCAGCGCAGCCCGTCAAGACTATTTTAAAGGTGCATTGCTATCATATTCAACCATACATTGAGACCAATTCCACTTTGGTAAAGCGATATGCCCGACGCCCTTAGTTATCGTGAGCCTCTGGATGGTTCCTGGCGTCGTTTTGAAAAGGAAAACCCGCAAGTGCCCGATCAGGGGCCAAATCTCGGGCTTATCCTCGTCGTCGGCCTATCGCCGGTCAACCGTGTCGTTGTCGGCCGCATCGTCGAGCGCGCCGGGCTGAAGGTGCTCTGCGAGACGCCACAGAATGCGCGGCGCTCGCTGGTCGCCTGCCGGCCCGGCATGGTGATTGTCGATTGTGGCTGCAATAACAGCGATTGCGACGATTTCGCGCCGGTGTTCCAGCAATTCCGCGTCAGCCAGGGAGGGGGCCTCCCACTCCTCATCATGGTATCGACCAGCGGAACATCGACAGGCGGGACTCTCCTCACGGAGTTGGCCGACGCGGTCGTGTCAAAACCGGTCACCGTCGAAGGTTTGCAGCCCGTCATGCTGCGGCTTATCGAAAAAGCACGACGCTGACACGCCCCATCGCGACGCAGCCCGCGGTTCGCCTTGTCCCGGATACGTCCAATCTTTCCATTTTCCCGGCGATCCCGTTATAAATCCGGCTGGCAAAACCTATGGTGAATAATGGTTGGCGAGAAAACCCGGCAGGCGGGGCGCCCGGTTCGCGCGCGTACGCCTTCCTACGTCAAGAGCACGCGTGGCGTCAGGAACTGGAAGGAAGCACGCGACTGGCTCGAATGGCGCGGGATCGAGGATATAGAATGTATCACCCCTGACCAGGCGGGGGTTGCCCGCGGCAAGATGATGCCGTCGAAGAAGCTCGTTTCCAATACGTCGCTGGCTCTGCCGTCGGCAGTCTTCATGGCGACGATTTCAGGCGGCTATCCCGAGGACGGGAACGGTTTTTCCTATCCGAAAGACGATGGCGACCTGAAGCTCCTGCCTGATCTTTCGACCCTCTCCGTCGTCCCCTGGGAGGATGATCCGACCGCGCAGATCATCTGCGATCTCGTCCACCAGGACGGCCGCTCGGTGGAATTCACGCCGCGCAACGTGCTGAAGAGGGTGCTCGCGGCCTATGATCGGGCCGGTTACCGCGCGGTCGTGGCGCCCGAAATCGAATTCTATCTCGTTCGCAAGAATCCCGATCCGGATTACCCCCTGATGCCTCCGGTCGGCCGGTCCGGCAGGCCGATCGGCGGTGGCCAAGGTTATTCGATCGCCGGCGTCAACGAATTCGACGAGTTGATCGACGACATCTATCATTTCTCCGAATGCCAGGGGCTGGAGATCGATACGCTCATCCACGAGGAAGGCGCGGGGCAGCTTGAAATCAACCTGCGCCATGGCGACCCCGTCGAGCTTGCCGACCAGGTCTTCCTGTTCAAGCGGACGATCCGCGAGGCGGCGCTCAAGCACGACACCTATGCGACCTTCATGGCGAAACCGATCCAGGGCCAGCCCGGCTCGGCGATGCACATCCACCAGTCCGTTCTCGACAGAAAAACCGGCATAAACATCTTCACGGCAGGCGACGGCAGCGAAACCGACGCCTTCCATCATTTCATCGGCGGCATGCAGCGACACGTTCCACACGCGCTTGTCATGTTCGCGCCTTATGTGAATTCCTACCGCCGGCTGACGCAGGGCGCGTCCGCTCCCGTCAATGTCAAATGGGGCTATGACAACCGCACGACGGCCTTCAGGGTTCCGCGTTCCGATCCGGCCGGCCGCCGGGTGGAGAACCGCATCCCGTCTTCCGATGCCAACCCTTATCTGGCGATCGCGGGCTCGCTTGCCTGCGGTTTGATCGGCCTGTCGCGAAAGGCGCAACCCGACGCGCCGGTCGGCATCACCGTCAACGAGGACGAGATCGAACTGCCGCGCGGACTGCTCGAGGCCGTCGCGCTCTTTGAGGAAGATTCGGCCCTGAGCGAGCTTTTGGGCCAGCCCTTCACCTCAACCTATGCGGCGATAAAGCGCGCCGAGTTCGAGACGTTCATGGAAGTGATCAGCCCGTGGGAGCGGGAGTTCCTGTTGCTGAATGTGTGAATGGTGAATGGTGAATGGTGAATGGTGAATGGTGAATGGTGAATGGTGAATGGTTGAGATGAATTGCATTGCGGCTGCGGGTCAATGGCTTTCCTTTTGGACCATTCACCATTCACCATTCACCATTCACTGATCTATGCGCTCCCCCGGCCTCTCCTGGTACGAAGCGAGCATCGGCGAGCGGCCGCATTATCCCCCGCTCGACGGCGATCGGCAGGCCGATGTAGTGATCGTGGGGGGAGGCTATACCGGCCTTTCGGCGGCAGCGCATCTGGCAAAAGCGGGGGCCGACGTCGCCCTGGTCGAGGCGGATCGCTTCGGTGACGGCGCATCGGGCAGGAATGGCGGTCAGCTCGGCACCGGCCAGCGTGCCTGGGCCGAGGATCTCGAAGCCGAACTCGGCCTTACCCGCGCCAGGGCGCTTTTCGATCTCGCCGAAGAAGCAAAGAAGCATCTGCTCGATTTCGCATCGGCAAACGGAATCGAAATGGATTACTTGCCGGGTCAGTTGTCGGTAGCGCACAAGAAGCGCACCGTGGATCGCTACTGGAGACATGCTTGGGTCATGGCGGAGCGTTTCGGCTACCCCCATCTGAGCTTCATGGACCGGCAGGAGACAGCGGAGCGGCTCGGGTCCAATCGTTATTTCGGCGGTATACGCGATCTCGGCACCGGCCATATCCACCCGATGAAGCTTCTCGTCGGCACCGCCGGCGCCGCAGCACGAAGCGGCGTCCATCTTTTCGAAGAAACCCGCGCCACGGCCATCGAATCGGCAGGGGGGAAGGTACGCGTGACGACCGAGCGCGGAACGATCGTTGCCGGCAAAGCCCTGATCGCCACGAACGCCTATGGCGGGACGCTCGAACCCGTCAGCGCCGCCCATATCATGCCGATCGGTTCCTTCATCGGCGCCACCGAACCGCTCGGCAGCGACAGTCCGGTTCTGCCCGGCTACGAAGCGGTGGACGATTCGCGCTTCGTCGTGCGCTATTTCAGACGGGTGGCGGACGGCCGGCTGCTCTTCGGCGGCCGCGAGGTCTACTCCGCCGGCACCCCGGCGGGAATCGCAGACGGTATAAGACGGCAGATTGCTGAGGTTTACCCGCGCCTCAAGAACATTGGAATCACCCATGCCTGGGGCGGCTTCGTCGGTATCACCCTGCCGCGAAAGCCCTTCGTCAGGGAAGTCATGCCGAATGTCATCTCCGCCGGCGGTTATTCCGGTCATGGCGTGATGCTGTCGAATTTCGTCGGCAAGCTCTATGCAGAAACGCTTGCGGGAAACCGCGACCGGCTGAAACTGATCGAAGATCTCAACATTGCCGCCTTTCCCGGCGGACGCCTCCTGCGCGCGCCGTTCCTTTTCCTGGCGCTCAACTGGTACGCCCTCAGAGACAGAATCTGACTGGCGCATGCTGCCCTCGGAATGGGAGGTAGGAATTTCCCGGCGGATGCCCTATATAGGTTTGGTTCGGCTTCTTCCGTTCGAGGCCGGCATGTGGGCAAGCTCTTATTTGCCCCGGTTTTCGCCAGCATTGTTGGTGTTTTCCTGCTCCTCGGGGCAGGACCATTCATTGGATGATCGGAGATTGGAGAGACATTGCAAGTTCTTGTACGCGATAACAATATCGACCAGGCTCTCAGGGTGCTGAAGAAGAAGATGCAGCGCGAGGGCGTGTTCCGCGAGATGCGCACCCGCCGGGCCTACGAGAAGCCATCGGAGCGGCGCGCCCGCGAAAAGGCGGATGCCATTCGCCGCTTCCGCAAGGCCGCACGCAAGCAGGCCCAGCGCGAAGGACTCCTTCCGGGGCCGAAAAAGAAGCCGCGCCCGAACGCGCGCCCGGCATATCAGGCTCCCTCCGCAAATTCGTGACGACCATAACGGAAGGCTCCCGCAGTCGCGGGGACCTTCCATATCCCGATTGACAGTAACTAAGGCGCTCAATAGCCGACGGTGAAACGCTGCCGTGAATTTGCCGGCTTCTCAAGCTCATCGGCAAGTGCGGCGGCATAGTCCTCAAAGGACACCGTGCTTCCCTTTTCGCCGGTAAGGAGTTGGTCTTTGCCGAGACGGAATTTCCCCGTGCGCTCACCCGGAACGAAGACGGCGGACGGGGAGAGATAGGTCCAGTCGATCTGCTTTTCGGACAGAAGCCTATCGAGGAACACGGCTCCACCCCTGGCCTCTGCCTTATAGGCTTCCGGAAAATCGGGCGTATCGAGGAGCCTGACGCCCGGGGCGGCTTCGAGGCTGCCGGCACCGCCGACGACGAGATAGCGTTTCACGCCCGAATCCCGCACCGCCTCGATCAGTGTCGTCGGATCGCTGTCGGTGAAACGGACAGCGCTGATGACTGCGTCGTGCCCCTTGAGCAAGCCGGCAAGACCGGCACGATCGTGGACATCCCCTTTCCTTACCGTGACGTTCGGCTGCGGCTCCATTTTTTCAGGATGGCGCACGATCGCCGTTACGGAATGTCCCCGCCGTGTCAGTTCGGCGAGAATGCGCGAGCGGCAATGTCGGCTCGCGCA
>SCRB01000500.1 GCA_004299545.1 Rhizobiaceae bacterium | reverse complement strand
GCAGGCGGGCGTGGCCGCCTGCGCCGCACGGATGGCGCGCGCAGCCTCGGCATAAATAGTGGCGAAACCTTCGACATAGCCTTCGGGATGACCGGCCGGGACGCGGCTGACGCGCGCGGCCGCAGGACCGGTGCCACTGCCGGCGCGGGTCAAAAGCTGCTTCGGTTCGCCGAAGCGGGTGAACCAGAGATAATTCGGATCTGCCTGCGTCCATTCGAGGCCGCCCTTGGTGCCGTAGACGCGCAGCCTCAGCCCGTTTTCATGGCCGACGGCGACCTGGCTCGCCCAGAGCATGCCCCGGGCGCCGCCCCTGTAGCGGAGCAGGATCTGCGTGTCGTCGTCGAGTTGACGTCCCGGCACAAAGGTCGTGAGCTGTGCCAGAAGTTCTTCTGTTTCCAGCCCGGTGACGAAGGCGGCGAGATTATAGGCGTGGGTTCCGATGTCGCCGATCGCGCCGCCGGCGCCGGAGCGCTTCGGGTCGGTGCGCCATTCGGCCTGCTTGCTGCCCGAAAGCTCCGCCCGTTCCGTCAGCCAGTCCTGCGGATATTCCGCCTGGACGACACGGATGTCGCCCAGTTCGCCCGCCGCCACCATGGCGCGCGCCTGCCGGATCATCGGATAGCCGGTATAATTGTGGGTAAGGACGAAGACCTTGCCGGTCTTCCTGACGAGATCGACCAGTTCCTCGGCTTCCTCGACGGTCGTCGTCATCGGCTTGTCGCAGATGACGTGGATGCCGGCCTCGAGGAACGCTTTCGCGGCCGGCGCGTGCACATTGTTCGGGGTGACGATGGAGACGGCCTCGATGCCGTCGGGGCGTGCGGCCTCGGCCTTCGCCATCTCCTGAAAAGAACCATAAGCACGGTCCGGCGCAAGCCTGAGTTCCTCGGCGGAGGCTTTCGCGCGATCTGGATCGGAGGACAGTGCCCCGGCCACCAGGTCGAACCGGTCGTCGAGCCGCGCGGCGATGCGGTGGACCGCACCGATGAACGCACCCTGTCCGCCGCCCACCATGCCGAGGCGGATGCGCCCTGCCCCGTTCTCCTGCTTGCTTCTCTCAATGGTCACGGTTTCCTCCCGCTTTTCTCAGGCTAGTGGTTCGCTTCCAACATTTGCATCCCCGTTTGTATCAGCCCAGAGCGCAAATATTGGAAACGGAAACCCACCAGGAAGTCCATGATTCTAATGGAATTTTTCAAATCTGACATTTGATGCCGAGGCCGACATCACGCGAGTATCAAATGTCAAATTCATTCCACCAGACCGAGCATCTTGCGGTCCGCGCGTTCGTCGGTTCCCGCATCGGCGAAATCGTCGAACGCATGCTCCGTGACGCGGATGATGTGCTTCCTGATGAATTCGGCGCCCTCGCGCGCGCCGTCTTCGGGATGCTTGAGCGCGCACTCCCATTCCAGAACCGCCCAGCTGTCGAAATCATAAGCCGTCAGCTTCGAGAAGATGCCGCCGAAATCGACCTGTCCGTCGCCGAGCGAGCGGAAACGGCCGGCGCGGTCTACCCAGCTTTGGAAGCCGCCATAGACGCCCTGCCTTCCCGTTGGATTGAATTCGGCGTCCTTCACATGGAAAGCCTTGATGCGCTCATGATAGATGTCGATGTAGTCGAGATAGTCCAATTGCTGCAGAAGCAGGTGCGAGGGATCGTAGAGCAGGTTCGCTCTTGCATGGTTCTTCACCCGTTCGAGGAACATTTCGTAGGTGATGCCGTCGTGCAGATCCTCGCCGGGGTGAATTTCGTAGCAGACATCGACACCGTTTTCCTCGGCATAGTCGAGAAGGGGCGTCCAGCGCTTCGCCAGTTCATCGAAGGCGGTTTCGATCAGGCCTGCCGGCCGCTGCGGCCACGGATAGACATAGGGCCAGGCAAGCGCACCGGAAAAGGTGGCATGCGCCGTGAGGCCCAGATTTTTCGAAGCCCTCAGCGCCCGCTTCACCTGATCGACCGCCCATTCGGTCCGGGCCGCCGGGTTGCCGCGCACTTCCGGCACGGCAAAGCCGTCGAAGGCCGTGTCATAGGCGGGATGAACGGCGACCAACTGGCCCTGGAGATGGGTTGAAAGCTCGGTGATCGTGAGGCCATGGGAGGCGGCGACGCCCTTCACCTCGTCGGCGTAATCCTTCGAATCCGACGCTTTTTTCAGGTCGAACAGGCGGCCGTCCCATGTCGGGATCTGAACGCCCTTGTAGCCCAAAGAGGCCGCCCACTCGCAGATCGTCTCGAAGGAATTGAAAGGTGCGGCATCGCCCGCGAACTGCGCGAGGAAGATGGCTGGCCCCTTGATCGTCTTCATGCTTCCTCCCTTGAACGTCGTGGCACGTCGGCGCGGCCTTCGGCGTTCAGACTGTGTTCGAGGCGGTATTTCGCCCCCGCCGATTGCCTTGGCAACCAGATATGTAATCGATTACAGTTCAGATTGGCCAAGATCGGGACGGCAGTCAAGGCGATTTGTGGATACGGTCCGCAACCGTTTGAACGAACGCGGAAAATCGCGCACAAACAGCGCCAACGCGGCGCAGGTGGGATTCTGAATTTGGACGCCAAGCCTCCGAGGATCAGGGATGTCGCACGCGTTGCGGGGGTCTCGACCGCGACCGTCAGCAGGGCTCTTTCACAGCCGGG
>SCRB01000499.1 GCA_004299545.1 Rhizobiaceae bacterium | reverse complement strand
TAGGCCGTGTCCCGCTTGCGGAAATCGCGCCGCTCCTCTACCCCTTCTGCATGACGACGCACCGCTTTATCGCCACCGAATGGCACAACACGCTCGGCACCCATCCGCCCGCGATCACCATCGCTTCCGGCGACATCGTCATCACGGAGACGATCGACGCCCATGGCATCGACAAGGATGGGAAAGAACGCGCGCCTGAGCCGAACCCGATGAACGGGCCGGTCTTCGTCACCGGAGCCGAACCGGGCGATGCGCTCAGGGTCGAGATCCTGCGCATGACGCCGATCCGGGCGACAGGCTGGACCCGCGGCGCGCTCGCCGCCAATGTCGTCGATCCGGAATTCGTGCGCGGCCTGCCGCCGCGTGACAAGATCAATTGGCGGATCGATCGGCAGGGGCTGACGACGGCACTTGATCCCGCGGTCCCGGGACTTGAGGATTTCGTGCTGCCGCTCGAGCCGATGATCGGCTGCTTCGGTGTGGCGCCCGCCATCGGCCAGGCCCTTTCCACCGATACGAGCGCCGAGAACGGCGGCAACATGGACTATCGCGGCTTCTGCCCAGGCGCGACGGTGTGGTTCCCCGTCGCGGCTCCGGGCGCGCTGTTCTTCCTCGGCGATTGCCATGCCGCGCAAGGCGACGGCGAGATCGTCGGTACCGGCATCGAAACCTGCTTCGAGGTCGAGGTGCGGCTGACGGTGGAAAAGAGTCGCAACCTCGTCTGGCCGCGCGGCGAGAACGCCACCGATATCTTCTCGGTCGGCAATGCGAGACCGCTTGACCAGGCGTTGCAGCACGCGACGACCGACATGTTCAACTGGCTGACCGGCGAGTTCGGGCTCAGCCCCGCGGCGGCGAGCCATTTGATGGGACAGGTCGTCCGCTATGATGTCGGCAATGTCTTCGATCCTGCCTATACGATGGTCTGCCGGATCGAAAAGAAATGGCTACCGAAGCGGTGAACCCCGGCGCAACCGCCGAACCAAAATGACGAAGCTCACCAGGGAACCGTGCGGCCGAGATAATCGAGATATTCAAGGCCCGGTTTCCCCTGCTTCGCAAGCAGGACATTCACCAGGCTGGGGATGCTTTCCTCGATCCTGAGCCTCGCCTCCGGGCCGCCAAGCGCGGTCCGGACCCAGCCTGGAGCCATCACCACCATGGCCCGCGAAGATCCTGCCTGCCGGGCCGCGAAGCTCCGCATGAACATGTTGAGCGCCGCCTTGCTGCCCCGATAGACCTCGCGCATGCCGGCCTCGTTGTTGCCGATGCTCCCCTGTCCCGACGACATCACCCCGATCAGGCCGGTCTCTGAAACGGAGCTCTCAAGGCTCTCGACGACACGCATGGGACTGAGCGAATTGGTGATCATGACCTCCACGAAATCGGCGGTCGAAACCTCACCGATCGTTTGGGTCGGATCGCGATTGGTGATGCCGGCATTGACGAACAGCATGTCGAACCGCCTGCCGGACAGGCGGTCATGCAGCGCTGCGATCTGATCGGGTTCGTTGATGTCCAGAATTTCGATCTCGACCCGGCCGCTATAGTCGTCCGCCAGGTCATGCAGCAAGGTGCGGGCTCCCCCGCCGCGCACCGTACCGACGACATTCCAGCCCTTTTTCAGGAACTCGGCCGCCATGGCATGGCCGAGGCCGCGTGAAGCGCCGACAAGCAGGATGGTCTGGCGAGGTCCGGCGGCGGGAGAAACAGGCATGGCTCGATGCTTTCACTGTTGGTGTGGGTGCTGATATGGCGGACCGTGCTGTCATGCACCAGATGCACAGGATGCAATAAATGATTGCGTTTGGCGCTATGCCTGATCGAGCCGCCGGACTATTCTGTTGGCTATGCAAAGCGTTGACCTGAATCTCCTCACCTCGTTGGATGCGCTGCTTACTGAGCGCAGCGTGACGGGAGCGGCCCGCCGGCTCGGCCTGAGCCCTTCCGCCATGAGCCGGACACTTTCACGGCTCCGGCGTGTGACGGGCGACCCATTGCTCGTACAGGCGGGCCGCACGCTTGCCCCTACGCCATATGCCAAGGCGTTGGGCGAACGCGTTCACAGTCTCGCCCGTGATGCCCAGGCGGTCCTTCAACCGGCCGCCGGACGGCTGGAGCTTGCCTCACTCGACCGGATATTCACTATTCGCGCCGGCGAGGGATTCGTAGAGCTTCTTTCCGCTCCATTGGTGGCGACGATCGCCGGAGCTGCGCCGCATGTCCGTCTCCGCTTTGTGCCGAAGCCCGACAAGGATGCCCGACCGCTTCGGGAAGGACCGGTCGACCTGGAAATCGGAGTGCTTGGAACCACCGCGCCGGAACTGCGCACCCGGTTGCTGTTCCGCGACAGATATGTCGGCGTCGCCCGGATCGGCCATCCGCTCCTCACCAACGGCAAGATAACGCCGGAGCGTTATGCGGCATGCGGCCACGTTGCGGCCTCGCGCCGGGGAGTGTTTTGGGGGCCGGCCGACGACGCGCTGGAAGAATTGGGCCTGAAACGGACGATACGTCTCGTCGTTCCCACATACCCCGAAGCGATGCGGATCGTGCGCCGCTCGGATCTGGTCGCCGTCGTGCCGCAGTCGTGCCTCGGCAACGTTCTGGCGGCGGACCATGCTGCCGTTCTCGGCATCGAAAGCTTCGAACTGCCGTTACGCATGCCCGGCTTCAACATATCCGCCATTTGGCACCCGCGCCTGGACGCAGACCCCGCCCACCGATGGCTCCGCGACGCCGTCATGACGGTGTGCAAAAACGCATATCCGTGAGGTGAGGCGCCGGCTTATGCCGGTACGATCACCTGGCCGAGCGTCGTAAGCTGGTGCAGGAATTCCTCGAGCTTGGTGCGGTGGGCCGCTTCGGTCGCTTCGCTTATGGCCTTCTTCGTTTCCTCCATGCGGTGCGCCAGATCCTCGCGGTCGAAATCGCGCTCATGGACGGAAAACTCGGCGAGAAGCGTGCAGCTTTCAGCCGTTATGTCGGCAAATCCGCCGTAAACTACGTAACGGTTTTTCTCGCCGCCGACCGTCTCGACGACAACGATGCCGGGACGCATCGTCGTTACGACCGGCGCATGCCGCGCCATCACCGTCATCTCGCCTTCCGATCCGGGAACGACCACGGAATGCACGTCTTCCGAGACGAGAAGGCGCTCGGGCGAAACAAGTTCGAATTTAAAGCTGTCCATTGCTTACGGTGCCCTCTCTCCTGCTCTTGATCGGCCATGACAGGCCGACTCGACATGACAGTAGAGCGCGCCGGTTCCCGGGGAAAGCCTCAGGCGGGAATGACGATTTGTCCCAGCGTGGTGAGCTGATGGAGCAGTTCTTCCAGCACCGTGCGGTGATGGC
>SCRB01000498.1 GCA_004299545.1 Rhizobiaceae bacterium | reverse complement strand
CCTATCTCGATCGCGCCGGCACGTCGCAGCGGCCCGATGATCTCGGCGCCCACGCTTGCCTTAACTTCGGCGGTATCGAAAGGGGACCCATATGGGACATGACGAATGCCTCCGGAACGCGCAAGCACGTCACCGCAGCCGGCCCTTACGTGGCGGACGATGCCGAAACACTGGTCGAAGTAGCAGCCGCTGGGCTCGGTATCCCTCTCGGTGCCGACTGACTGGTGGCGCAAGCGGTGCGGGACGGACGACTGGCGCCGGTGCTGGCTGATTGGCAGATCGTCGATGAAGGCGCGGTCTATGTCGTGACGCCTTCGGGGAGCGGCGCGGCAACCAAGACGCGTGCCTTCAGTGACTGGATCGTTGCCCACCTTTCTCGCTCGCCATGGCAACGCAATCCGATGTTTTCAACGCGTTATGCAACGTGAACCACAGATGCTGGCACCGGACCTAAGTTCGCCTAAAATCTCTCTCAGATAGAGGGCTGTCTGGCAGGAGGTGTTTTGCCTTGCAGCACTCAAAACGAATTATGGTCACCGGCGGAGCCGGCTTTCTTGGCTCGTTCCTTTGCGAACGCTTGCTGGATCAGGGACACGAGGTCCTTTGCGTCGATAATTTCTTCACCGGCAGCCGGTGGAATGTCGCGCATCTGCTCTCCAATCCGGCCTTCGAGATCATCCGTCACGACGTGACGTTCTCCCTCTATGTCGAAGTCGACGAGATCTACAATCTGGCCTGCCCGGCAAGCCCCATCCACTATCAGCACGACCCGGTGCAGACGACGAAGACCAGTGTTCACGGCGCAATCAATGTGCTTGGCCTGGCCAAGCGGCTCAAGGCCAGGATATTGCAGGCTTCCACATCCGAGGTTTACGGCAATCCCGACGTCCATCCGCAGCCGGAAGCCTATTGGGGAAACGTCAATCCGATCGGTCCGCGCTCATGTTACGATGAAGGCAAAAGGTGCGCTGAGACGTTGTTCTTTGACTATTGGCGACAGCATTCGCTTCGCATCAAGGTTGCGCGCATCTTCAATACCTACCGGCCCAGGATGCGCCCGGACGACGGGAGGGTGATCTCCAATTTCGTCGTCCAGGCGCTGCAGAACCAGCCGATCACGGTCTACGGGGATGGTTCGCAGACACGGTCGTTCTGCTACGTGGATGATCTCATTTCCGGCCTTGTCCGGTTGATGGGAACCCCGGATGAGATCACCGGCCCGGTGAACCTCGGAAATCCGGCGGAGTTCACGATGCTCGAACTCGCCGATCTGGTTCGCGAACTGACGGGCAGCCGGTCCGAAATCCGGTTCATGCCATTGCCGGTTGACGATCCCCGGCACAGGCGTCCCGATATCGGCAATGCGGTGGCGGCGCTCGACTGGGCACCGGAAACGCCACTTCGCGAAGGCCTCGGCAAGACCATCGCTTATTTCGACAAGCAGTTGACCTCGCCCCGCGGCCGACACCAACTCGCCGCTGAATGAAAACGGTTCTCGTTACCGGCGGCGCCGGCTATGTCGGCTCTCATTGCTGCAAGGCGTTCGCCCGGGCCGGATGGTCGGTTGTTACTTTCGACAACCTCTCGCGCGGCTGGCGCGAAGCCGTCAAATGGGGCCCTCTGATCGAGGGTGATATCACAAATGCCGAAGAGATCGAGGCGGCGCTTGACCGTCACCGCCCGGATGTCGTCGCCCATTTCGCGGCCTACGCCTATGTTGGGGAATCGGTCGAGCGACCGGAAATTTACTATCGCAACAATAGCTTCGGCACTCTGGCCCTGCTCGATGAGATGCGCAAGTCCGGCATCGGCAGGCTGATCTTCTCAAGCACCTGCGCGTCCTATGGCATCCCTGCCTATACCCCGATCGACGAGGAACATCCGCAAGCGCCGATCAACCCGTATGGGTGGTCGAAATTCATTATCGAACGGATGATCGAGGACTTTTCGCGGGCGCATGGGCTGAGCGCCGTCTTGCTGCGCTATTTCAACGCGGCGGGCTGCGATGCGGATGGCGAGATCGGCGAGCATCATGAGCCGGAGACCCATGTCATTCCGCTGGCCATCGGAGCGGCGCTGAAACAGGACCGGACGTTCACGGTCAACGGGTCGGCATTCGACACACATGACGGAACGGCTGTCCGTGACTATGTCCATGTCGACGATCTCGCGCGCGCCCATGTGCTGGCGGCCGAGAGACTGCTCGGCGAGAGTGGCGTCCATGTCTACAATCTTGGAACGGGAACCGGAACGACAGTCCGTGAACTGGTCGAGGCCGTCAGCCGCATTTCGGGGTCGGAGCCGCGCGTTGCCTATGGTCCGCCCAGATCCGGCGATCCTCCGATATTGGTGGCCGCGCCCGGCAAGGCCGAACGGGAACTGGGCTGGGTCGCCCGGCAATCGGATATCGACCGGATCGTCGAGACGGCACTTCAATGGTGCCGCAGACAGCCCTAGCGGCGGTCATCGCTCAAAAAGGCGCCGAGCGCGGTGCCCACCGCCTGCGACGAAAAGTTCTGTTCGACACGGCGCCGCGCGGCGATCCCGAGCCGGCGCCGCAGTTCGGCATCGTCGCGAAGCCGCATCAGGCCGTTGGCAATCTCCTCTGGCGCCTCTCTGGGCAGGAGCAGGCCGCCTGACGCTTCGCCCTCGGCCAGAATATCGGGCAGCCCCTGCGCGTCGCTGGCGACGACGGGCAGTCCACAAGCCATCGCCTCGAGCGGCGCAACCGGCATTCCCTCGATGCGGGATGCTGTCACATAGGCGTCGGCGGCCGAGAGCCAGCAGCGCATCACGGCGCGGTCGGTCGTGTAGTCGGAAAGCCAGAGCAGGTTCGGGAAGTCGCTTCTGCGCACCAATTCCGCGAAGGCATCACGATCCTGACCTGAACCGATGATCACCAGCTTCGCCTGCGGGTCGTCGGCAAGGGCGGACCAAGCCTGCAGGAGCACGTCGAGCCCCTTCCTGCGGATATCGATGCGTCCGTGATTGATGGCGATGAAGCAATCGACCGGCAGGCCGAGCGCGGCGCGCGCCTGAACGCGGTCTGTCGCCTGCCATTCCTCCGCATCAATCGGGTTGGGGATATCGGCAATGTTCAGGCGAATGCCCGGATAGGCATGCGAAAGCCTTTCACGCTCCCCTGCCGAGGCTACAATCAGACCCTTGCACGCGCGGAGGGACGCCTTTCGGGCTATCCCTTCGAGCCACGAAAGCGTGCGGTCGCCGCCCTGAAACGTAGCGTAAAAAGGGAGATGCATGCGCCATGCGAGCCAGGCCAGCAGGTCGAAGCGCGTATATTCATATTCCTGCGCCAGGATCACATCGCAGGAGACCACGGCAAGCACCTTCCGAAACGCGGCAAGCGGTGTCGCCCGCCAGCGACGGAAGCTGTAGGTAGCGTCCGATGCGTCCTTGAGGGCGCGCCCGCCGGGCACGACCCAGATCGGCGTACCCGTGGCGGCAT
>SCRB01000497.1 GCA_004299545.1 Rhizobiaceae bacterium | reverse complement strand
CCGCGCCCGCGGCCTGCCCGAGAGGCGATCCCTGCCACCCCCCGGTCACGGCCGCAACGGCTGCGCCGTCCTTCGCTTCGCTGCGGCCTTCGGTGCGGCCGCGCCCGCGGCGCGGCCGGGATGCGCTGTCAGGCCGCGATGAGCGCGGCCGCAACCGACGGAGACACGCCATGACCTACGAGCTTCCTTTTGACGACGCCTACGAGCCCTACCATGCCTCCTCGCCGACCGACCGCGTCATCCTCGAACTCCAGATGTACGGCCATCGTCCGCATCAGGACGAGCCCGATCCCCGGCCACTGCCCGACGACGCGGTGATCCGGGCCGGCCTCGCCGGGATCGTCGAGACTTTTGCGGGCATGCTCGGCGACACCAGGCTCGAACCCGATCTCGACGACCTGCTCTGGTCGTTCACCAACGTCTTCCACCGCGCTGCCGAGCGCGTCGCCCGCAGCCTCGACCGCAATGAGGAGGCACAGCGGTCGAGCCAGAACGAGCAGGACGGCTCGGAGGTGAAGTCCGTGGAGCTGGAACGGCTCACCGCCGAAGGCATCACCTATATCGAGCGCCGCAACGTGCTGGAAATCATGCGCGACGAGGCCGCCGATCTCTACGAGGCGCAGACGGGCTCGGCATGGCGGCCACGCACCGGCTCGAAGGTCTCCCATCAGGCGATGACGTCAGCGGTGATCGACAGCCGCGACTTCCTTTCCGCGCGCCGACGCGCCGAGACCGAAGTGCTGGTGCCGGCTGGTACAAAGATCGCCTTCTCCGGCGGCCTCGACTGCAACGAGCACGACCGGATCTGGGACGCACTGGATAAAGCCCGTGAGAAGCATCCCGACATGGTCCTGCTACACGGCGGCAGCCCGCGCGGCGCCGAGCGCATCGCCGCCTGCTGGGCCGAAAACCGCAAGGTCACCCAGATCGCCTTCAAGCCGGACTGGAATCGGCACGCCAAGGCCGCCCCGTTCCGGCGCAACGACCAGCTGCTCTCGGTTATGCCCTACGGGCTGATCGTCTTCCCCGGTTCCGGTATCACCGAGAATCTCGCCGACAAGGCTCGCCGCCTCGGCATTCCGGTCTGGCGCTTCACGGAGGGTGGCGCGTGACAGGCTGTGTGAAAACCCGTTGGCGCGTCGTCACGACGGCGCGCTTTCGACAACGAGCGCGCAGGCCCTTTAGGCCGGCGGCATCCGCAGATTGACGCTGCGGATCATGTTATATGCCAGAACCGAGAATGCCATTTCGGTTTGGGTCCCTCGAAGACCGCGCGTGAGGAACCTGCCAGCCATCATCCGTTTGATCGTCCCGAAAGGATGCTCAACAGAGCAGCGTCGTTGACGCATCAAGGTAGGATCGGCGACGACACGCGCCGTCATTCTTTTGAGGGCATCTTCGTGCTTATGCCGCGTGACCCAGCGGACTTCGGCCTGCGTACAGCGCGGTTTCAGATCGCACCCTGAGCAATCTCGGGATCTGTAGTTGTAGGAGTTTCTGCTGATACCGCCCTTGCGCGGCAACGAGCGTCCCGTCGGACAGATGTATTGATCCGGCTCTGCATCGTACCGGAACTCGTTGCGCTCAAATAGGGTGCCATCGCCACGACCG
>SCRB01000496.1 GCA_004299545.1 Rhizobiaceae bacterium | reverse complement strand
TCCTCTCGCCGCCGTTGATCATCTCCGAATCCGAGATCGGCCGGGTTTTCGAAACCATTCCCATGGCCCTCAAGGCGATCGACTGACGTCGGCGCCCACGGCGCGCTTTCGAACGCAGATGAAGCAGGTGACCATGAACAAACCGACACGCTTTCCCTTCGTCTCCGTGAGCGGCACGCCCTATGAGCGCGGCCTGGCCCACGGCGCCGCCGTCGCCGACAGGGTGCGGCGCGGGGTAGCTCTTTACGGCGGAGCGCTCGATGCCCTCGATTATCATGGGACCGAGCGGCGCGCCCTTATCGAGGGGTTCGCCCGGCAGATAGAAGCGCTCGGTTCCCATTATGTCGAGGAGATGCGCGGCATCGCCGACGGCGCCGGCGTCGAGTTCACCGACGTCGTCATGATCAACGCCCGCACCGAGGTGGTCGCCAAGGCCCGGCGGGAGCGGAAGGTGACGGTGCAGCGCGAGCCGGAGGAGGGCTGCACGGGGGTGGTTGTTCTCGGCCCGAGAAGCCGGACCGGCTCATTGCTCCACGCGCAGAACTGGGACTGGCGCGCCGAATGCGCCGAAACGGGCATCGTGTTGCGCGTTCTGCGCGAAGACGGCCCTGATTTCCTGACTTTCGTGGAGGCTGGCGGGCTAGCCCGCTCCGGCCTGAACGAAGCCGGTATCGCCATCACCGCCAATTATCTGGAATCCGATCGCGACTTCCGGCAGGAAGGCGTCCCGCTGGCGCTGATCCGCCGTATGGTTCTCGAGCAAAGCCATTTCGCGCTCGCCGTGAAGGCGGTCGCGACGACACCGAAGGCCTGTTCCAACAACATGATGATCTCGACCGTGGAGGGCTTCGCGGTCGATTTCGAATGCGCGCCTGACGAGGCGTTCGCCGTCTATCCGGACCGCGAATTGATCGTGCATGCCAATCACTGGGTCAGCCCCATCGCGCTCGGCAAGCTCAAGGATACCGGCATCGCCAACACGCCGGACAGCGTCTATCGCGACTGGCGGGTCCGCCGGTTGCTCGAAGCGGCCGGGGAAAAGATCGGAACCGCCGACATCAAGCGAGCGCTTTTCGACGACTTCGCCACTCCCTATTCCGTCTGCCGGCCGCCGCGTCCTTCCAGCAACAGCAATCTCTCGGCGACCGTCGCCATGGTCGTCCTCGAACCGGGCGAGGGAACCATGGAGGTCGCGCCATTGCCCGCGCTTCAGCGTGAGTTCACGCGATACAGCCTGCGCGGCGATCCGGTCGTGCTGGCCGCCTGACTATGGCCGGTCCGCTGCCAGGGAAAGGACCTCCGGACCATCGCAGCGGTGCCGCATGGACACAAGTTTCCGATGAGAAAGGCTGTCGATGCTGCGGTTCGTCCTGACACGCCTGGGCATGGCCATACCGACCCTCCTGATCGTCGCCATGACGGTCTTCCTTCTCGTGCGCCTGATCCCCGGCGATCCGGCAAGCCTCATGCTGGGCGACATGGCGAGCCAGTCGAGTCTTGCGGCGCTGCGCGCGCAACTCGGCCTCGATCGCCCTATTCCGGTTCAGTTCGTCATCTGGGTCGGACAGATAGTGAGAGGCGATTTCGGTCATTCGATCTCCACCGGCCAGCCGGTTCTCGGACTTGTCATCGACCGTTTCGAAACCAGCGCCACGATCGTCGTCATCGGGGTCTTCCTTGCCTCGGTCATCGCGGTCCCGGCCGGCCTCATCGCGGCCTGGCGGCAGAACAGTGCGGTCGATCTCCTCTTTGTCGGGACCGCGACGGTGCTTCTTTCCATCCCTTCCTTCTGGCTCGGCCTTCTGCTTCTCCTCCTGTTCGGGCTGAAGCTGCAATGGCTGCCGGTCGTCGGCTACGTCTCCTTCTCGACCAGCCCTGTGATGGCGTCGATCTACCTCATCATGCCGGTGGCGACGCTGGTGCTGCATGAATCGGGCGTTCTGGTCCGCATGGCGCGCGCCAGCGCGCTTGAAGTGCTGCGCCTCGACTATGTCACGCATGCAAGGGCCAAGGGGCTTTCCGAGGGCGCCGTGCTGCGCCGGCATGTGTTCCGCAATTCCTTCGGACCAACCTGGACGCTGATCGGGCTCGTCCTCGGCAATCTGCTTGCAGGCATCGCGGTTGTCGAGACGGTTTTCACCATTCCGGGGATCGGCCGGCTGCTGGTCGATTCCATTTTCGCCCGCGACTATCCCGTCATCCAGGGCTGCATGCTGTTCATCGCCTTCGTTTATGTCCTGATCAATATCGTGGTCGATCTCTTTTACCCGCTCTTCGATCCGAAGGTCGCGCAAGCATGAGACCAGCTTCGCTCAATGCCGTGCTGGGCGCAACGATTATCGGCCTGATCGTCGGTGCCGGCGCCTTGGCGATGGTCTGGACGCCTTACGATCCGCTGAAGCTCGATTTCCTGGCCCGGTTCGCTCCGCCGGGTGCGCACCACCTGCTCGGCACGGACGAATTCGGCCGCGATGTGCTCAGCCGCCTGATGCGGGCCGCGACGACCAGCGTATGGATCAGCATTCTCACGGTCTGCGCTTCCGTCCTGGCGGGGACGGCGCTCGGGCTCATCACCGGCTATGTGCGCGGCTGGACCGACCGCATCCTGATGATGTTCAACGACGCGCTGCTCGCCTTTCCCGGCATATTGCTGGCGCTTGGCCTGCTCTCCGTCGTCGGCGCCAATATGTACGGCATCATCCTGGCGCTCGGCCTCGCC
>SCRB01000495.1 GCA_004299545.1 Rhizobiaceae bacterium | reverse complement strand
CTACTGGTGGCTGCCGCTATGGCACGACGCTTTTCCCGGTGCAAAGGTCTATCTGGCGCCCCGGATCCACGAGCAGGCCAAGAGCCGCATCGATTTCGACGGTGCATCGCTGGAACAGGAAAGCGGCTATCCCTGGGACGAGGAGATCGCCACCTTGCCTGTCCATGGCAGCTATATGACTGAAATCGTCTTCTTCCACCGCCTCAGTCGAACGCTCGTCCTCACCGACTTCATCGAGAATTTCGAGCCGGCCAGACTGAAATCGGCTTTCACGCGTTTGCTGACGAGGTTCGGCGGCGCGCAAGGCCAGATGCCGCGCGACATGCGTCTCACCTACGATCGCAAGTTGCTTCGCCATGCGGTCGAAACGATGATCGGATGGGACCCTGAGAACATCGTCATCGCGCATGGCCGCTGGTACGATAAAAATGGCGCTGCGGAGTTGCGGCGTTCGTTCCGCTGGCTCCTCAAGTGAATGCCACCGGAGCGCACAGGTGATGTATTTCGGACTCACCCGATCACGCTTTTCATCAACCTGTTAGTTTTTGTTGACCGCGAGTCACGGGATTCTTATGACTAACAAGTGATTCGGCGCATGGCCTTCCGGGCGCCGGAAAACCCGCAGACGAGCGGGCTTGGTTGGGGGCGTCAGCGTAAAACGCGTGTTTTCCTGGATCGACGGCGGGGACAGCCCCGCTGCCGTCAAGCATGTTCGATTCCGTCCGGAAAACCGGAATGGATAGGTCAGGCGACGGTGGCGGCTGCATGAAACATGACGATTTTCGCGCCACCTCCCATGCGGGAGATATTGCAAGCGCCCATCTGTTCACGAAGCGATTTCACGCTGGCACTCGTTCAGTTGTGCATCGACACGGGCGCCGATCATTACATGATTCTCGATATCCCCAACACCGCCAGCGGGGGATCGGCGCGCGTTCTGGCCTCGAACTGGGTCTACGATACGATCGAGATCATCGGGCTTGACCTCATCGCCCGGCTGTTCGGCACATCGCTCGTGACCTTTGCCGGGCAAACCCCGAAGCCGGTCATGCCCCGAGCAGGCGGGCAGCTTTCGGAGGCATTGTCGGATGAGCAAGGATTGCGCCTCGTCCAACTCGGCCATGGTGAACTTTACTGCCTCCGCCTCAACGCGGGACGGCAGCGCTATTTCGCCCTGCTTTCGGCGAAGGTCGCGGGCAGGATGCAGGCCGACGCCGTGATGGCCGCACAGCTTAACTGTTGTTACCTGCTGTCCGAGGTAGCCGCTCAGCCAGCGACTTCCGAAGCTCCCAATCCGCTCTCGGAAAGGGAGCGAGAATGCCTGTTCTGGGCGGCGGAAGGAAAGACCGCCGAGGAGACCGCTCTCATCCTCGACGTCTCGATCAGTACCGTGAACGGTTACATGCAGCAGGCGATACGCAAGCTCGCCGCGCCAAACCGTGCCAAGGCGATCGCCATAGCCGTGCGGAGCGGGCTCGTATGAGGCTCGCGGGAGAACACAAGCTTCCCGCACCCCAGGTTTCACCGGAAACTGTCCGCGATGATAACCCATTGGCGGAAATAGCCGACTGCTGCGCGGCGGTCGCCAGAGAGATGGCAGCGGACGAATTTTCCATCTTCACCGTTGTCCATGCAGCGAGAAGGTCGCGTCTCGTCGCCGTTCTGGATTCGGCCTTTCCTTCGGTTTCCATCATATCGCGGCTCATCTCGACAGCGCAAAGCGGAGAACTGGCGGATCGCGTCCAGATCTCGACGAAGCCTTTCTGGTGGAGCGGACGCGGAGCGTCTAGCCTGCGCACGCTGCGCTGGGCCGATCCGGTCATGCCGCCCTTTCCCGGCTCGGAAGGCATCGCGTTTCCCGCTTACGACGAAAGAGGGCAAGGCGCCCTGCTTCTGTTTACCGGCAGGACCCTCGAACTCGACGACCGTACGCTCGCCCTTCATCATGCCCGCTGCTTTTCATTGTTCGAGGCCTGCGCCGCGGCGCGGAACCAGACGCCCGCGCGCATGATCTCGCTCTCGAAGAGGGAGCGGGAATGTCTGTCGCTGACGGCCAACGGCCATACGAGCGAAGAGATTGCCGCCATACTCGGCCTTTCCGTGCATACGACCAACCAGCACGTTGGCCACATAATGGAAAAGCTCAACGCCACCAGCCGCATGCACGCGGTCGCCAAAGCGCTGCGAATGGGCTTGATCGAATAGCAATTCCAGCAAAAGTGTGCAGCGGTTTTGCGTCCGGAATTGCGAAAAGCAAAGAGGGTGAGCACTTCTCCGACTCGGTGAAAACGGGAAGTGCGCTAGCGGAAACCTCCGGAAGCATCAACCGACTGACGAGGGAAGGATGGCTGCTTCCCTGATGGCGGTCCTGAGGAAATTCGTGTTCTCGAGGGGATCGTTGGCGGGCTCGTCGAAGGCGACGTAATTCACCTCGACCGCAGCATCCTTCTCGCGAAGCGCGAGGGTGAAATAGATTGTAGCGCCGCGGGGCCTCAATTCGAGATCGAGGACGATCCGGGGCGGATTGGACCAGTAGACATGCGCCTCGCCGCCATGGCCGAAGCGCAAGGTGCCGGGCATGAAATAAAGCTCGGCCGCCGAGTCCACGATGTCGGATATATTGCCGATCCTCCCCATCCTGAGGAACGCCACATAATCGGCGAGATCGACCATCCTCAGTTCGCTGACGACGTTCTGGATCGCTTCGGCGACGATTATTTCTCTCGGTTCGACATGGTCTTGGCGGATCATTGCACACCCAAGGCTGTGGGGAAACGGTTAGTGGGATCGATGACGGTGTAGAGCGCTTGCACGCAGGCAACATCGACGGGCCATGGACACTCGCGGCATGAACTTTCCTCCATCAGGCTTCCGGCAGGCAGCGCAAGACGCCTAGCCGCCGGCCATGGCCCGGTTTCCAGCTGTTCGCGGCGGATCTTTCGAGTAGACGACACGGACC